>CAXTRZ010000091.1:0-328 GCA_964246715.1 uncultured Acidobacteriaceae bacterium
GTTAGAGAAGGACCTGAAAAAGGAAGTCGATCCCAGCAATCCTCTCACTCGGACATTCGACTTCATTCTAAGCACCGTGCCAGAGAAGCCCGATCTAAACCCCTACCTACCCCTCTTGAAGCGTGACGCCACGATGGTAATTTGCGGCGATCTCGGTCCGCTGGAGCCAATCAACAACATGCAGACCGCCTCGCATAGAAACAGCGTTGCGGGATCGCTCATCGGGAGCATCGCGGAGACACAAGAGGTTCTCGATTTCTGCGCGGAACACAACGTCGCTCCCGACATCCAGGTAATCGATATTGCCGACATCAACGACGCCTACAAA
>CAXTRZ010000091.1:338-8891 GCA_964246715.1 uncultured Acidobacteriaceae bacterium
GGGCGATGTCCGCTTTCGCTACGTCATTGACATGTCGACGCTCAGAAACGAAGAGGCGTAGAGCATTACTCGCCGCTTCGGTGGCGGGACCCGTCCTGCTGAGTGGATATGAGGTGCCCGTTGCTGAATAGCCAAGGAGACAACATGGAACTCAAGAAATTCAACGTGAGCGTCAAACGCTTTGATCCTTCACAAGGGCCAACCAGCGGCGAGACGTTTGTACTGCCTGTCAACAGTTCTGATGAAGAACATGCGGTCTCGGCTGCAATGTCGAATGCGATTGCGTTTTCTACGAAGGTCGAAGGCGGAAGTCCCCTTCCCATTGCGTTCTCATGTGTTGGTATCGAGATGCGCTCCAAATAGTCAACCAACTTATCGCCACCACGGAAAACGGCTGCCAGCGATGGCAGCCGTTCTTGCGTGCATCCTTGATACCGGTCTCACTGCAACCGAATCGGCTTCGCGCCAAGCTTCACACGGAATAGTAAGTAAGGCTTTTGGCGCAAGTCTTTGCCGTCATGCATCGAAGGCTGATTGAAGAGCTGATTGGCCGTCACGTAGAGGTAGCCGTCGTCTGAAAGGCTCATGGTGTCAGGCCAAAGCAGACGAGGATCGTGCACTAAGGTTGAGACTTCTACTCCGCCCGCGAAGTTCGGGTTAGGGCTGATCTTGAGGATGCTGCCGGAGGCCGGTGCAGTTGAGTACACATTACCTTCCGCGTCGGATTCAAGGCCATCCGAGCTTTCCTTGCCGGTGACTAGCGTCACTTGTTTGGCAGTTGCTTCCGCTGTAAGACTCTTGTCGCGTAACGCTGCAGTGGGCACGCTGTATAACTTGGTCGACGAGACGGGACAGAAGAAGAGCTTCGAACCGTCTGCGGAGATGGCTAATGAGTCATTAGCAAAGGTTCCGGGCTTAACTGGTTTACCGGGCTCTGTCTTGTACAGCGGCCTGCCCTCCGCAAACATTAGGAAACCCGGCTCCGGCTTCACTGCTTCGGTGTCGTCAAGTTTGCGCCATGCCTGACCAGTTGCGAGATCGACGACGACGAAGCCAGCAGGACCCTTCTCGGACGAGTCGGTGATGTAAGCGATACCGTGGATGCCATCCGCACCGGCCGGGGAGCCGATGCGTAAATCGAAGCGCACGTCATTCATATAACTCGTTGGGCCTGCAACCGCAGACGGCAACAAGATGCGTTTTACGATCTTGTTTGTCGCCAAGTCAATGGCAACGAGTTTCGGCCCGCCCGGCAGCGCATTCTTGAGCATCGGCGAACCTGTATCCAATACCCAAAGGCGGTTAGCCGGATCGACAACCACGGACTGGACCGAAACGAAGTGCGATTCGTTCTGTTGCTGATCTTTATATTGGGTTGGGTCAGACGTGTTCCGTCCTGGCCAATCGTTGATCATCGAATCGGGAAAAGGCACTGCCTTGCCGTTTACTACCTCAGCCACTGTGAAGGGCACGTCATCTCCCCAGCGGGGGAAGTTCACAAAGATGCGATTGGTGCGCGACACCGTTACACCGGTAGGCATAGGGCCGTTGAAGGTGGCTACTTGCTCCAAGCGGCCTACGGGCACATCATGCGCGAGAACCTGCCCTTGTGAGAGAAGCGGCACTGCTGGAAACATCATGGGCAGAACTAGCACGGCATTCCGAAACGAAGTCTTCATGACCGGTTGGATGCGGTCTGCCCGCGGGCGAACCGGTCAGGAGCTGACCATCAACTCTGATTCTGTCGTATGTGTTCCAGGATGATCGCTGCGCTCAACTCTGGGTTTTCTCGTTGAGGGAAGTGACCGACGCCATCAAGCAGAACGCGATGATAGGGAGACGTGAAGTAACGCTCCGCCCCATCCGTTGTGGCCACGAGCTCGCAGTGATCCTCGCGGCCGTGGAGCAGGAGCGTCGGCGTTCCGAGTGTCTTAGTGGAGTCGAGACGAGACTGCAGATCGGCATATTGCGGATCTTGTTCGGCGTGTCCCCAACGTGACCGATAACCATGAAGAACGACCTCCTCGAAATCCTTACTTTCCCAACTCTTGGAGGCTTCATCAAGGTCACTCTGCTTGTACCATCCAGCAGGACTCCAGGCGTTCCATTGTGCCTGTCCAAACGCAACGGGGTCTTCTCGGAATTTCTTCTCGCCCGGCTTGGTGCAAAGCAGCCACTGGTACCAAAAGGCTTGAGCCTGAAGGAGCTTCGGAGGAGACGCTTTGCCCGGCTCAAAAGGCACGGAAACTGCGGTCAAGGACTTGAGCCGTTTTGAAAACAGAGCCGCGAGTGCGTACCCCGTCCTCGCTCCCCAATCGTGTCCGATGAAATGAAAACGCTTGATGTTCAAGCGGTCTGCCAAATGAATGATGTCCTGAGCAAACGCTACCGGCTGGCCTGTCCTGCGTGGTTTGCGACCGAGCAAGGAATCACGGAAGCTACTCGGCCCGTAGCCGCGCAGATAAGGAACGATTGTTTGATAACCGGCCTGGTGCAGCTGCGGAATGACCTTATCCCATGTACGCGGTGAGTCCGGCCAGCCATGAACCAGAATGAGCGGTTCACCGTTCTTGGGACCATTTTGCTCGTACGCTTGACGGAGCACTTTTGTTTTAATCTTTGCGACAGACATCGTGACCCTCTTGCGAGAGCCCTTGCTAAGGGCTCCCGCAACCTATCGTTAGCTGAGGACTGGCGTGCTGATCGGCTCTGGCTGGCCGCCAACGAATTGCAAAAGCTCTTCGTTGAGGCGATCAGCTGCCGTGAAGAAGAGCCCATGGGGCTCACCATCGTACTCGGTGAGTGTCGCATTCGGGAGGATCTTCACTGACCTCCTCCCCGAAGCATCGATAGGCACAGTGTTATCGCTCGTCCCGTGGATGACGAGAACAGGGATCGTGATCCCCTTCATCTCTTCACGAAAATCGGTCGACGACCAGGACCTCGCTGTCTGTAACGTGGAGCGAAGCGAGCCTGTCAGCGCCATGGACTGCGTCCACTCCAAAACCGGCTCGGAGACGGTGTGGTGCACCACAGATCTTCCGTAGAACTTCGGACCAAACTCATTGAGGAACGCGGGACGATCCTTGAGCAGGTTTTCTTCAATCTCCTCGAAGACCTTCGGATCAACTCCGTCTGGATTGTCGCTCGTCTTCAGCAAATACGGAGTCACGGCGGAGACTAGAACAGCTTTAGAAACCCGCGAGCTTCCATAACGGCTTAGGTAGCGAACGACCTCTCCGCCTCCCATTGAGAAGCCGATCAGCGTTGCGTCGCTGAGATTGAGCTTTTCCATCAGCTCGTTGAGGTCCGAGGCCAGTGTGTCGTAGTCGTACCCGGACCAAGGCTGTCCCGAGCGGCCGAAGCCCCGCCGATCATAGTCAATGACACGCAGACCATGTTCGGCCAAGAAGTTCGTCTGCTTGTCCCAGGAATCGCCGCTAAGTGGCCATCCATGTATCAAGACCACCGGCTTGCCGGTTCCCAGATCACGATAAAAGATTTCCGTTCCGTCTTCCGTCATTACGTATGCCATGACAAGTCCCCTTCAGGTATGTGTTCTCTTAGTTGGCTGGTGACGACCCACTGTCACCAGCCCATGGTGTTTAGGCGGCGTTTGGCTTGAGGATTACCTTCGTCCAACCATGGTCGCGGTTGTCGAAGTGCTTGTAGGCGTCCGGTGCCTCGGACAGCGGTAGACTGTGCGAGATGATGACCGACGGATTAGCCTTGCCCTGATGAATGAGGTCCCGAAGACGGCGGTTGTAGGCCTTCACATTGCACTGCCCGGTTCCCATCTTCTGGCCCTTGAACCAAAACTTGCCCATGTCAAATGCGATCTGCCCTTTTTGCGCGAGCTTATCGTCGGAGCCGGGATCTTGTGGGACGAAGACACCAACGACGCCGATCTGTCCCGTCGCTTTGACTGCATCGACCAGTGAGTTCATGACGAGGTTAGGAACTTCCTTGCCCTTTGAGTTGTGGCACTGGTAGCCAATGCATTCAGCGCCACAGTCGGCGCCCCAGCCACCGGTAGCCTCGCGGATCTGATCGCCAATTTCGCCGTCCTTGGTGCTGATAGGAGTAGCGCCAATTTCTTTCGCAAGCGCCAGACGATCTTCCTGGCCGTCAACGACGAAGATTTGCGCTGCGCCTTGGATGCGGGCCGACATCGCAGCCATAAGACCTACTGGGCCTGAACCGTAGATCACGATGGACTGGCCAGGTTCGAGATTGGCCAGGCGAGTTGAGTGCCAGCCCGTCGGGAAAATGTCCGAGAGCATGACATAGTCATTTTCCTTCTCATCGACATCCGGCGGAAGCTGCAGACAGTTGAAATCGGCATAGGGCACACGCAGATATTGAGCCTGTCCGCCCTGGTAAGGACCCATGCCGGCGAATCCGTAGGCGGCTCCGGCCATGCCGGGCATCACCTTGGGATCGGCGCAGGTGAGACAGTACCCGGTGAGTCCACGCTCGCAGTTGGCGCAGAAGCCGCAGCCGATGTTGAATGGCAAGACGACCTTGTCACCTTTCTTGACTGTGTCGACCGCTTTGCCAACTTCGACGACTTCGCCGAGATTCTCGTGGCCGAGGATCTTTCCTTTTTCTACATCAGTGCGCCCTTCGTACATGTGCAAGTCTGAGCCGCAGATGTTCGTGGTCGTGAGTTTGATGATGACGTCAGTCAGCTTCTCAATCTTAGGATCGGGAACCGTGTCGACCGACACTTTTTTCGGGCCGTGATAAACAAGTGCTTTCATGCTTCTCCCCTAGTCTTACTTGTAAATTTGGTTGTGATCGATAGACGTTCGTTCGACCAAGGCGCTCGGACTCTAACTTTGCAAGTAGCTTGCGTCGGGCAGCCGACGACAGGGCTCTTCACAGACAGAGTCTTCTGATGCAGATTTAAGCAGCCGGGGCGTGCTGGTAAAGCTGTTCCAGACGCCAACGGGGTTGTTAGGAGTGCCTCTCGAGCCAACCCTGTGCACGTTTGACCCTTGGACCGGACCAACTCCAATGTTGAACTGGAAAAGTCCCACGATCCGGCCGCGCCACTCAGGTGGCGACAGGTTCGCCAGGTACGCCGGCACAATCACCGAGGAAACACCTATGGCAAAGCCCGCCAGCACCCGAAACGCTACGAGGACTGCCCAGGTCCAGGCCAACGCGCTGCCCAACGCCGAAAGCGTAAAGAGCAGCGCAAGCCACTTGAGAAGACGGCCTGGATCTGCGTGTCGCCAGACACCTACCGCGACGGTGCCGAGCAGCGTTCCCCAAAGTATGGACGAGGTTGTGATTGCAAGTTGTAGCTTTGTGAGGTGAAAGTACGTCAACAGGGATACCGTCGTGCCCGAGATCACGACGTGTTGTAGCTGAGCAACAAGCCGCCAAGGGATGCTACTCCTTCAAGCGTAACCAGCCGCAGTCGAGTCATTCGACTGCGCCTCGACTGAGTGTCAACATCATTCGTCAAAGGTTACCCGAAGGCTCAGACATCGTGGGGTGGTGCCGTTTTGAAGGGTGGCAACGGACCCTATAGAAGCCCTCTTCCACACGGCTTACCCTCTGGAGAACTCATCATTGCAGCAGGGAATGGCGCCTTTCCTTCGGTAGCAATGAAGAACGCCGCGTTCAATTGCTAACTCTGGGCCATGGGCTTCAGCGTCACCGATTTCATGTGGGAACGGCGGCGCTCACAATCCTTGCTTCGTCAAACTCCACCCTATTTCGGGAGTGCCATCACCTTACGGCAAGCAGGTCGCTTTTCCTGCGAGTGCCCTCCGAATCGAATGTTTGCGTATGCAATATGCAATCCAACTAAGCTTTCTGATCACGTAAGATCCGGCCTTTGACTTCCACCGTGTGAAGGTGGGGCCAAACCAGCCGGATGCACATTCTAAAAGGCTTATAAGTCGGTAGAGCGAAAAGAAACCGGCTCTACGGGCGGTATTTGGCATCAACTTACCAGTGAGCATGGCGGGCCGACGTGGGAGCGGCCCGCAACCCTCGCCCCGAAAACCGTGCGGCGATTTTGCTGTGTCGGCCTCGGTGGGTTGGAAAAGGGGACATCGGGACTTTCACATAGGCAGTCGACATACCGAAATCACTCCACATAAGCCGACTTCTCGGTACCGACTGAACCACAATCAGGAGAAGCCGCGAGTGAAATGTGCATCCAAACGCCCATGACGTTTCACACAGTTCGTCGCGGATCAGGTAAACCACTCTTACTCGTACATGGCATTGGCGGAAGTTGGACATCCTGGGAGCTTGTCATCGACCGCCTTGCAGAAGGTGGCCGGCATGTCATAGCAGTTGACCTCCCCGGCCATGGTCAAACGCCGCCACTCTCCGGAGCCGTATCCATCGAGACCCTTGCCGATGCAGTCACGGTCTTCTTGAAAGAAGAGGGTCTACTTGGCATCGATGCGGTTGGAAGCTCGATGGGAGCACGCCTTGCTCTGGAGCTTGTCCGGCGCGGCGGTGTACTTGGCGCTGTTGTTTCACTCGATCCGGGAGGATTCTGGGAAGGCTGGGAAGTTCCTGTCTTTTACTACTCCGTGGCCGCCTCAGTGCGGCTCGTGCGAGCGCTGCAGCCTGTGATGCCCGCCATCACAAGCAGTCCGGTCGGCCGCACTGCACTGTTTGCTCAATTCTCTGCACATCCCTGGTCCCTTCCTTCTGACCTGACGCTTACGGAAATGCGTTCGTTCGCAGCGTCACCTTCGTTCGATGAGCTCCTCGAAAACCTAGCACATGGCGAGGTGCAACGCGGCAGCCCTAAAGGCTCGGTTGTAGCTCCTCTCGTTATCGGTTGGGGCGAAGACGACCATGTCTGTCTGCCGCGCCAAGCTGCCCGAGCGATGTCCAAGTTTCCGGACGCACAACTCTACTGGTTCCCGAACTGCGGCCATTTTCCGCAGTGGGACAGTCCTGAGCTAGCCGCACGTTTGATACTTGCCGCGACTGCGGGTGACCCGTTGCCTCAGCCTGAGCGAAGGTACAGATCGGCGGCATCGACTCGGGTGAAATGGGCTGTCGCAGCCTCGCTGGCATTCGCAGCTGTTGTTCTATTTCGATCCCAAAGGCAATGACGAAGCTCGGATTGAACCCGCATGGACCGCCGGACATCCGTCCTAGGATCGTGAGTCCTGATAAACGCCGTTGTCGCCAGTTGGACCTGACAGGCGAAGTTTCGGCCCAACCGAATCATTTCCTACAAGCCGACATATGAGGACTGCACGCTTCTGAAAGGTAGCTGAGGCTCTCAACAAATCACACTTGATCCGACAAACTCTTCCTCCTCAAATTCGCCCACTGGACGAGCTCATGGAGTGCTGGGCGGAGCGCCTGTCCCAGGTCCGTCAGACTGTACTCCACTCTTGGAGGCACCTGAGGGTATATGGTGCGCTTTACGATTTCGTTTCGCTCGAGATCGCGAAGTTGCTGAATAAGCATCTTCTGTGAAGCCAAAGGGATCGCACGCTCAAGCTCTGAGAAGCGCAACATTTCCTTATCGAAAAGATGGAAGAGGATCATCATCTTCCAGCGCCCTTCTATGAGTTTGAACGCTTCTTCAGCCGCGTCACCCGACCAGTCCTCTTTCGTATGTCCGGCTACTTCCTTGGCCTTACTTTTAGGTGGGTACCCCACTTTTTTGTGCGTTCTTGCCATGTTGTCAGTTTACTCCTAGTCTCAAGGGTACGCACGACTTTCTCTGCTGACCCTCGCAGGCACGTCACTCTCTAATGCACACAACGGCAATTTTCACTCAGGAGCTTCATGAAAACCCTTGTAACCACAGCCCAGAAACAGGCAAATGATACGCACGCAAACCGTCGGAGTTTTCTCAAAGGTGCGACCGCTGCCGGCTTGGGGCTTACGGGCCTAGCGCTGATGTCCTCTTCCAAGAGCCTTGCGCAGGATAGTCCCACGATCAGCACCGATCCCGGTGCCCACATGATGAACCCCAGTAATGTGAAAGAGTTCGGAGCGGCTGTTATCGGTCGCGCAGAACTTTCGCTGGTGACCAGCAAGATCGCGGTCGACCGCGCATCCAAGGCCGACGCTAAAGAGTTCGCAGGATTCGAACTGACCGAAGCGATTGCCGTAACCACTGTGCTGAAAGACCTTGGCACGCCGATTCCAACCATGACCGCGAAAGCCAAAGCAACACTGGAAAAGATTCAGAATGCTCCCGCCGGTCCTGAATTCGACAAGGCATACATTGCGGCTCAGCTGGAAAACCACCAAGAACTTCGGGATCTGACGCAGGCTTACCTTGGACACCCGGCTCCGCCGAAAAGCAACATGGCAGAAGGCCAAGGGCGGCATCTCGGAACACTATCGCTCGCCGTGTTCAAAGAGCACGTAGCAATAACGCAGCGGATCTCGGACGAGCTCAAGGCTGGTGCGTAACACGACGCCGGTGCTTCGGGGCATATCCTCCGAGCACCGGCACAACCTTTAGAATTCAACTAAACGAAGGGTGACAGCAAACCGCTACTGGGCGGGTCAGCTAATGACAGCAAGTCGGTCAGTAACGAGAAA
>CAXTRZ010000092.1:0-3727 GCA_964246715.1 uncultured Acidobacteriaceae bacterium
CCAGGATCGCGATGACGGCAATGAGTATCTCTATACGCTGTTTGTGCCCATGGATGCGAGCATGGCCTTTCCCTGCTTCGACCAGCCGGATTTGAAGGCGAAGTTTTCGCTGGAGGTGAGTGCTCCGAGTGCGTGGAAGGTGATCGCCAACACGGATGCGATCTCTGTAACACATAACGATACAAGTTCGACGTGGGTGTTTCCGGAGACGCGGCCCATCAGTACGTATCTGTTCGCGTTCGCGGCAGGGCCGTTTGAGAACGTGCATCCCACAGCGGGAGAGCCAAAGCTCTTCGTGCGGAAGTCGCAGGCGGCGCGGGCGCAGGCCGAGGCGCCCCAGGTCCAGGCGATGGCGGCGCGCGGGATTGCGTATCTCTCCGACTACTTTGCGCAGCCGTTTCCGTTTCCGAAGTATGACCTGGTACTGATACCTGGATTTCCGTTTGGCGGGATGGAACACGCGGGCGCGACCTTTTTGAATGAAGACGGCGTGCTCTTTCGCACAGCGCCGACGGAGAGCGACCGCTTCCGGCGCAACATCCTGGTGCTGCATGAGACGACGCATCAATGGTTTGGTGACCTGGTAACGATGCGCTGGTTCGACGACCTCTGGCTCAAAGAGGGGTTTGCGCAGTACATGGCGTACAAGGCCCTGGCCACGCTGGAGCCGCGGCAGAACCCGTGGAAGCACTTCTATGAGGAGATCAAACCGCAGGCGTATGGCATCGATGAGACGCAAGGAACGACACCGATCTTCCAGAACATCATGAACCTCAAGGATGCCAAGAGCGCGTATGGGGCGATTGTGTATCAGAAGGCTCCGGCGGTGCTGAAGCAGCTCGAGTTTCGGATTGGGCCGGAGAACTTTCGCGATGGGCTTCGCGCGTACCTGCGGGACCATGCCTATGCCAACGCGCAGTGGAGCGATCTGATCGGCGCGTTCAAGGTGCATGGCGCGGTGGACCTGGATGCATGGGCGGATGCATGGATCAAGCATCGCGGAATGCCGCAGGTGGATGTGGCATGGGCGTGCGAGGCGGGAAAGATCTCCGGGCTCACGCTGCAGCAGCATGATGTGCTGAACAGCGGCGCGCTGTGGCCCATCTCCAACCAGATCACGCTGCAGTACGGGGCCGGGAACGGCGCTGCGAACCGTGTGCTGCGGGCCGATTGGGGCGATGCTTCCTTCGCGGTGAAGGCAGCCGTGGGACAAGCGTGTCCTTTATTCGTCTTCTCCAACAACGGCGATGAGGCGTATGGGCGCTTTCTGCTGGATGGGCAAAGCGAGTCCAAGGTGCCGCCGGAGATTGTGTCTACGCCGCTCGCCAAGCAAGACCTGCTGCTGCGGTCCATGCTTTGGGGCGCGCTGTGGGAGAACGTGCATGTGGCGCGGTCTTCGCCGAGCGAATATGTGAGGCTGGTGCTACGCGCGTTGCCCATGGAGGACGATGAATCACTGGCGCGCATCCAGGGAGGACACGCAACCACGGCATTGCATGCGTATATGACGGACGCGGGCCGTGCCGCACTGTCGCCTGCGTTTGAGCTTCTTGCGGAAGATCGGATGCTGCATGCGCCGGCTTTGGGGCTGCGCATTGTGAGCTTCCGGACGTTTACCGCGGTGGCCGAGACGCCCAGATCTTTGGCGCGTTTGAAGGCGCTGCTGGACGGCTCCTCGAATGTGCCCGGACAGATGGTGCCGAGCCTGACTTTGCGGCCGCTTGACCGATGGAACATGGTGGGGCATCTGGTGGCCATGAACGATCCGGATGCGGCCGCCGTGCTGGCCAGGGAGAAGGCGCGGGACACAAGCGGCGAAGGACAGAAGTATGCGTATGCCGTTGAGGCGGGAGCGCCGGATGCGGCGGTGAAGGCGCGGTACTTTGACGAGTATCTGCGCGTGCCGGGCCAGGGCGCAGCAACCGGCGCCGTGCGGCAGGAGGACTGGATCACGCAGAGCCTGCGGCCGTTCAACAGTTGGAACCAGACCGTGCTGACGGAGCCGTACCTGACGCGGGCGCTGGATGCGTTGCCCAAGATCAAGCTGCACCGCAAGATCTTCTTTCTCGGCGCGTGGCTAGGAGCGTTTCTCGACGGGCAGCACGGCGCGGAGGCGCAGGCGACGGTGCATGCGTGGCTGGCGCGCAAGGAGGTTGACCCGGACCTGCGACTGAAGGTGCTGGAGGTCTCCGATGAACTGGATCGCACGGTGTTGATCCGGCAGAGGTTTCCGCAGTGAGCGGCGGCTTGAGAACGCCGGCCGTGCAGCCCGCATGATCCCCGCATCTAAGCCAATGGCGTGGCTCACCGGGGCCTCCGCGGCCTCGCGCAAGGCCTTGCTGGCGGCGTCGCTCGGCTGGATGCTGGACTCGTTTGACGTGATGCTCTACTCGCTGGTGCTTGCGTTCATGATGACGGAGCTGCACCTGACGAAGTCGTCCGCGGGCGTGCTTGGCTCCATCACGCTGGTTGCGGCGGCGGCGGGCGGACTCTGCTTCGGGGTCATCGCGGACCGCTTTGGAAGGACGCGGGCGCTGATGCTCTCCGTTCTGCTGTATGCGATCTTCACTGCGGCGTGCGGGCTGGCGCACAGCTTTGCGGAGCTCGCCGTCTTCCGGATTCTGCTGGGCTTCGGCATGGGCGGCGAGTGGGCGAGCGGCGCCTCGCTGGTCGCGGAGACGTGGCCGGCAGAGCATCGCGGCAAGGCGCTGGGCCTGATGCAGAGTTCCTGGGCGATCGGCTACGCCTTGGCGGCGCTGGTCGCGGCCATTGTGATGCCCCTCGCAGGCTGGCGTGGGGTCTTCTTCGTGGGGGTGCTGCCGGCGTTCTTCACCCTTTGGATTCGCCGCGACGTGGAAGAGCCGGAGGCGTGGCGCAGCGCGCGGCGCTCCCACGCGGATGCGAACGCTCCCGGGGCCGGCTTCGCCTCGCTCTTTCGCGGACGCCTGCTGCCGCTGACCGTCGCACTGACGCTGATGAATGCGTGCTGCCTGTTCGCGTGGTGGGGGTTCAACCTGTGGGTGCCGGCGTATCTCTCGCTTGCGCCAGCGAAGGGCGGCGTGGGGCTCGCCTCGCACGCCATGACGTCGATCGTCATCTTCATGCAGGTGGGCATGTGGATCGGGTATGTGAGCTTTGGATACATCTCGGACGCCTTTGGGCGCAAGCGGACGTACATCGTCTATCTGTTGAGCGCGGCTGTCCTGCTGCTGGGCTTCTCCGTGCTGCATACGGCGGTGCCGCTCTTCTTCCTCGCGCCGCTGGTGGCGTTTGCCGCGACGGGATACTTCTCCGGCTTTGCGGCGGTCACGGCGGAGGTCTATGAGACGCGCATCCGTTCCACGGCGCAGGGCTTTACGTACAACACGGGCCGGCTGGCGAGCGCGAGCGCGCCGTTCATCGTGGGTTCGCTGGCGGACAAGCATGGATTTGCCTCGGCGTTCTTTGCCAGCGCCGCCGCCTTCCTGGTCGCGGCGTTGCTGTGGGCTTTTATTCCGGAGACAAAGCCCGGTCCTGGCGTCATGGAAGCGGCCTGACGCGAGGCACTTCTCCGGCGTGCCAAGTCCGTGCTACGCTGGCTCACCGTCGTCCCCGGGAAGACCCGGCCCGGACGCCAAGGCCCGAGCCGCACGATGCGACGAACGCAGCACCTCTTCATCCTGGCCCTCCCGTTGCTTCTGCTGCTGGCTGTGGTTGCGGCTGCAATCTTTCGGGCGCGACGTGCGCT
>CAXTRZ010000092.1:3737-4997 GCA_964246715.1 uncultured Acidobacteriaceae bacterium
GATGGGGCGAGGACGCAGGCCGCGGCTGCGCACCGGCTCCGCTTTACGCTGCAACCGCTGGACACCGTAGCGCTTCGGAATCAGAACCCCGGCTTTGAGCCTGTGGCCGCAACTGCATCGTTCACGTCCGGCGTCTTTCTGCATGGAGAGCTCTATCTTGCGAGTTCATCCGGCCTGAGCGTCTACGCTTCCGATGGGCAGCTGCGCCAAAGCTGGCGCACGGGGCTCGATCTGCCGGTTGCGGCGCCAGTTTGCGTTGTTGCGGGGCGGCTGCGCGGGTCGTCGGAATCGGATGCGCAGGTGCTGGTCGCCACGGCGGGCGCGGGCGTGCTGATCCTGAGCCCTGGCCCGAACCCAAGCCTGACCCAGCTTCTGCCCGCCGACGAGTCTGCCCGCGACGTGACCGGCCTGCTGCCTATGGCCTCCGGCGACCTGCTGCTGGGCACGCGGCACCGTGGGCTGCTGCTCTACAACGGTTCCACGCTGGAACCCATGCCGCTTCCCGTCGCCGGCCTGGACGCGGCAAAGCTGGAGATCACCGCGCTGGCCGGCGATGGTTCGGCGTTTCTCGCGGGCACGCGGAACGCGGGTGTGCTCTTTGCGCATGCGGGCACAGTGGATCGCATCGACTCGTCCTCCGGCCTGCCGGATGACCAGGTGGAGGCGATCGTGCTTGGGGCCGGCAAGGCTTATATCGGAACGCCGGTAGGCGTCGCTGAGGTGGACCTGGCTTCGCCGCATGCGGTGCGGGTCATCGCGCCCGGCGTCTTTGCTCATACGCTCGCGCTCAACCCAACGGGAACGGAGCTTACAGTGGGAACGCTGGACCAGGGTGTACAGCGCATCGCCCTGGGTCCGCACGCGCGCCTGCACAACGCCTCCCTCTCCCTTGAGCCGGAGCAGGGTACCCTGCGCACGGAGCAGATCTTCTCTGCGGCGCCGGGCGGCCCTCTGTATGCGCTCTCCGGCGCGGACGTGCTCCGAGGGGACGGCTCCGCGTGGACGTCCGTGCTCTCATCCACGCCAGCTGCGTTGACCGATGCAAACATCTCCGCGCTGGCCTTTGCGCCCGATGGACGTCTGTGGGTCGGCTTCTTTGATCGTGGGCTCGACACCCTGAACCCGGACATGACCCGCGCGCAGCATCTGGAGAACGATCGCCTCTTCTGCATCAACCGTCTTGTGCTCGATTCCGTGCGGCAGAGCATGGCTGCCGCAACCGCAAACGGCCTCGTCCTCTTCGACGCGCAGGGCCGCCCG
>CAXTRZ010000092.1:5007-8871 GCA_964246715.1 uncultured Acidobacteriaceae bacterium
GATCTCCGACCACATCAACGACCTTGTGTTTACACCGATCGGCGCCACGATTGCGATGCCCGCGGGGATCACCTTCCTCTCCGCGGATGGAGCCAGCAGCCTCTACGCTTTTCAGGGTCTGGTGAACAACCATGTCTATGCCCTCGGCTTCTCGCCGGAGACGAAGCAGTTGCTTGCAGGTACGCTCGGCGGACTCTCGCTGCTGGAGTCGGACTCCGTCCGGCGCAACCTGACGGTCAGCAACTCCGGGCTGAAGCACAACTGGATTACCGCCATCCTCCCCGTGAAGGGTGAAGGCGCGGCTGACAACATCGGAACGGATAAGCCGGGATGGCTCATCGGCTCCTATGGCGCAGGTTTGCAGCGTCTCTCCGCGGACGGAGCAATCACGACAGTCGACCTTCCCTCTGCCGCGCCGCGCGATCTTGTGATCAATCCCGGCGCGCTGCTTGCCACGCCGTCAGCCATCTATGCCGGCACGCTCGGCCACGGCCTGCTGGTGTTTGAGCGGGTCACGCAGCAGTGGTCCATCGTCACGCGCGGGCTTCCCTCGCTCAACGTTACCGCCTTCGCGCAGCGCGAGGGCGAAGTCTACGTCGGCACGGAGAATGGCCTGGTCCGTATCCCCGAGCGCACGCTCGCACAATTCATCGCCGGGGACGTGCGATGAGGCGTCTCCTGCGGGCCTTCCTGCTCGCCTTTGCCATGCTCCCGCAGGCGCGCGCCGATGCCGGCGTGCTCATCCCCAAAGACAAGCAGATGCCGGACCCGGCCGTGCTCTCGCTCGAAGAGATGGATATCCGCATCGTGATCGACAAAGGCGACGCGCACATCTCCATCACGCAGATCTTCGCCAATCATACCGGCCACGTTGAGGAGGGCACCTATCGCTTCTCGTTGCCCTCCGGCTCAACCGTCTCCGACTTCGCGGTGTGGGATGGGCCTGTGCGCATCCCCGCCATCATCCTGGAGCGCAAGCGCGCAGAGCAGGTCTATGAGCAGGCACGCGCGCAAGCCATCGATCCGGGTCTGCTGCAGATGGGCGAACGCGACGACTCCGATGCGACCGCAACCTCTGTTTTTACGGCAAAGATCGTGCCCATTCCTGCCTACGGCACCAAGCGTCTGGAGCTTGAATATCATCAACGCATCACGGCGTCGGAGTTCAAGCAGTTCTTTGCGCTGCCGCTTCGTCCGGACGCCAATCAGCACCAATCCGCGCGCCACTTCAAGCTGCAGTTTGAGCTGCACTCGGCACATGCCGTCGAGGACTTTCAGGCTGCGAGCAAGCTCTATCCACTGACCGTCACGGCGAAGGAACCGGACCACGTGGCCGCAACGTTTGAAGGCGCCAATCTCGCGCTTGAGGAAGACTTTCAGGCGACGTGGTCGCTCGCGCAACAGGCAACGGACCAGCTACAGGTCATCACCCATCGCGATCCCAAGACCCCGCTGCCAGGCGCGGGGTCCACCGGCCCAGGAAAGCCTGACGCGCCAGAGCCCGGCTTCTTCCAGGCTGAGGTGCTGATCGCGGAAGGCAAGGCCTCTCCGTCCCCCGCACCGCCGCGCACGGTGCTTCTGCTCTTTGATAACTCGCTCTCCATGCAGTGGGAGAGGCTGGAGCGCAGCTATGCGGCGCTTGCCTCGCTGCTTGCAACGCTCACGCCGGGCGACCGCTTCAATGTGCTGCTCTTCAACCAAGACCTTGCGAGCTTCCGGCCCGCGCCCACCGCAGCAACGCCGGAGACCGTAAAGCAAGCGCTCGACTTTGTGCGTGCGAGCAAGCTGCGCGGCGGCACGGACTTGGCCAAGGCGTTGAATGCGGCGCTGGCGCAGAGCACCGAACCGAACACCTCATTGATCCTGCTGACCGACGGCGGCTCCGACCGTGGCGAGACGGTGCTGCCGCGCAAGATAGCCGCCCAGTACACCGCGCGATGGAAGCAGTTGCCGCAGCCGCCCCATACTGATGTCTTCGCCGTAGGCGACGATGCCAACACCGTGCTCCTTCGCCAGCTCGCACGCAACAACGGCATCTTCGAGCACGTCCTCTCGACGGAGCCATATGAGTACAAGCTGAAAAGCTTTCTCTCGAAGTTGACCCATGCGCCCGTCTCCGGCCTCTCCCTGACCGCGTCGGAGCCATCCTCAATCAGTCTGGTGTATCCGCTGGACGAGGCAGTCTACCCGGGCTCCTTCGCGCAGTGGATCGGCGAATATACGCCGGGTTCAAAGCCTTTGACGCTGACCGCGCATGGAACGCGCGACAACGCCGCACTGGAAGCGAAGGCGCAGACCGCGTTGCCCGCGACCGATCTCTCGCATCCGCAACTGCCGCGCATCTGGGCGCAGGCGCGGGTCGACGCGCTGCTCGAGCAGATGGATCGCGAAGGCGAGATCTCTGCCGCCATCGAAGAGATCATTCGTCTCTCGCGCCGTTACAAATTCGTGACGCCGTATACCTCATTCCTTGCGGTGCCGCGCGCGCTGCTGCGGCCGCGCGTCATCCGGCCGGGAGATCCCGTGCTGCGCGTCCGTACCGACCCCGCCATCACCTCGGTCATCGCGCTCTTCCCCTTTGGCCTCACCAAGCCCCTGCGCCACCTCGCGGATGAGGACAAGCAAGCCCCCGTCATCGGCAAGCAAGAAGAGGCCGACCGCCTGTGGGAGACGCGCTTCCTCGCTCCGCCGGAGATGAAGGACGGCACGTATTCCGTGCGGCTGATCCTGCGCGACACGCATGGCAACACCTACCGCGAGGCCAAGACCTTCGTCATCGCCAGCACGCCGCCGGCGGTGCGGCTGCAGCTCTCGCGCACGCGCCTGCACCGCGGCGAGACGCTGGAGATTCGCGCCTCAGCCAGCTCCAGCACGCGCACCCTTACGGCTCGTCTGGACGGCGCCGCGCCCTTTGCGCTCCGTTGGAATCCTTCCGCGCAATCGAACACCGGTGTGCTGACGATACCCGCATCGCTGCCCATTGGACGATACAACCTGACGGTCACGGCGGAAGATGTAGCCCACAATCTCGGCACGCAGGAGGTTCAGGTCGATGTCATCCCCTAAACCTTTCGGAGCCATGCGACACGGTCTTACGGTCGCGGCCTTCATCGTCCTCGCCGCGAGCATCATCCCCGCTGCCCGCGCAGATCTCCCATCCTTCCTGCAGCACGTCATCGGCGCATCCAGCATCGAGTCCGCTCTCTTCCGCGTGATGCATCTTCCTCAGGCGGACGCCCTTTATCCCCGCCCGCCGAAAGAGGCCGCACAGCAGCTTGCCACGCTCATTGAGAAGACTCCATCCGACGCTGGCCTTTACGCCCCCCGTGCCCGCTCCGAAGAGCAATCGCTCGACTTCACCGCCGCCGAGTCCGACTGGAAGACCTACGCGGCCCACGCGCCAGACGCCGTAGCCGGTCAGCTTGACCTGGCGGACTTCTATCATCGCCGCCTGAACGCCACCCTCGAGGTCGCCGCGCTGCAACAGGCTGCCGCCGCACCGTCCACGCCAGCCGAGCGCTTCGTGAACCCGGCGCAGCAGCGCTCCTGGCTTGCCTTGGAGCGCGTGCTCGCACTTGAGGCGGATCAGGGTCTGTCGCCAAACGCCACCTACGAAGCCTTCCTGCGCCGCTATCCCACGCAACCCGCGGTCTACAGCCGCTTCTTCCGCACGCTGCTTGCGCAGAAGGACTTCACCGCAGCCACAGCCCTCATCTCAAAATACCGCCAAGCATTTCCCACTGACACCATCTTCCCCATCACCGCGGAGGCGCTGCTCGAGTATAGCCGCGGCGACACCACCAAGGCCCTCGCCGTCTACGACCGCGCCTTCGATCCCCTCTGGCCCCTGCCGCTCATCCAGAG
>CAXTRZ010000093.1:0-3333 GCA_964246715.1 uncultured Acidobacteriaceae bacterium
CCATCTTTCAAGCCGATATCGTTCTGCATGTAAAAACCGGGACGCAGAATGGTGTACGGCACACCGAACTCACGCAATGCACCCTCGACGGCTAGCTTAGAGGCGAAATGAGGTACGTCGCGGAACTCCTGCACTTTGAAGACAGATAGATAGGTCACGTGCTTCAAACCGATCCGTTTGGCGATGCCATAGGCGATCAGCGCCTGCGTCAACTCATTCGCAACGACAGCATTCAACAGGAAGAGCTTATCGACTCCCTTCATTGCTTCTTCTGTCGAAACGGGATCAAGCAAATCGCCGATGGCCACCTCAACGCTTGGTGGCAGCTTTTGAGCGGCGGCGGGTTTGCGAATCAATGCACGAACTTCTGCACCGCGCTTCAAGAGCTCCGCAACCACGACAGAACCCACATTTCCCGTTGCTCCGGTAACTAGAACTTTCATGTCTTCTTCGCCTTTCCTCATGACCTGCATCCGATTGGTGCTCGTTTTGGTGAAATCGCACTCTTGGACCAGTTGGCAGGATCCCGTTGTTTGTCTTCTATAGAACAGATGCCCACCATGGAGCACCGGAAGCCCTGATGCACGCAAAGGAGCTTTGCGCTGAGGCAAGGGAAGACGGATAATGGCACGTGTTCTCTTTGATACAGAAAACCGCTGCGCCGCACCTATAGACTGCGAGGCCTGTGACCACTCAGGAAAGAAGCGCCACTGATATCAGAACTTATAGGGGCACATCATGACGCAACATGTTGACCTCAACGACGTCCGGACTTTTGTCATTGCCGCGCAAGCAGGAACGCTGAGTGCTGCTGGGAAGACGCTGAATCAACCGGCGTCGACGGTGAGCAGGTCCCTCACGCGCCTTGAAAGACATCTAGGCGTTCTTCTTGCCCAGAGGAGTCCAAAAGGATTGATTTTGACGGACGCGGGCAGGGAGTATCTTCTCTCCTGTCGACGTGCTTTGCGCACGCTTACCGATGGTGGAGAGTTCTTAGAGGCCCGCCGCTCCGATCCAAGTGGCACGATCAAGATCGCCTGCCCACTGACTATGGCACGCGAAATACTCGCGCCGCTGCTCAAGGAGTTCATCACCCGCTTTCCGTCTCTGAAAATGGAAATTGAGCCATACTCTTTTGGCTGGGATCAGGAGCCCCGTGAAGACGTGGATGTGTTCTTCAAACTCAGGGCGCCGAAGGATTCGGTACGCCGTGTCCGGTCCTATCCCGGCACTGCCCGGGGGCTCTTCGCGAGTCAAGAATACGTGAACGCATTGGGCAGTCCCGCTAAACCCGACGAACTAGTAGCCCATCGGTGTTCGGGCTCCGGAGTATGGAAGCTGTCTCGCGGATCGAAAGAGGCCATTCCAAGTATCGCATTTCATCTCATCACGAGTGATCCCGGAATTCATCTTCGGTTTGCTCTGGACGGGCTTGGAATTGCTGTCCTGCCGCAGTGGATGGCAAAGCACCCGGACAACCGGAGTCGGCTTGTTCCGGTTCTTGCGCAGTGGAAGCCGGAACCAATCACACTGTGTGCGCTTTTCTCCGGTTCATCGCGTCTCACGCCAAAAGTGGAAGGGCTTCTTGACTTCCTCGCTGAGTACATCGGAACGGACCGCGACCCGCGAATCAAGGATGGTCGAGCAAAGGAATACTTCACAGACCTTACCCATTCTCCAACTTCTGGACCTTAACAGATTGGGCCTACTTTACGCTCCTTCGGCGAACTGCAGTAACTCATCTAATCATCTTCAATCATCCGCATAGAGTGAGCTAAAGGATGATCATATTTATCAACGGGCCCAACAATTCGCAACAATCTCGACAAAGGACGAGTTCGGAGTGATGGAAGTCGTTCAGAGTGGCAAGGGCGAGTGACATTGACCAGTTAAAGGCTCAGACCCTGACTCTACTAATCGGGGACGCGGAGCAACGCCAGACCTGAAGGTCGCAGCCCCCTCAATCACATTTGCAAGTCGTCTAAACGACTAATTGACGGGCTGATCCAAACGCTCTATAACAGGCGGAAGTGGAAACGCAAGCCGGTCCTCAGCTAAGGCCAACGAGCGTCGAGCTAACACTTGCCCAGCGGCGCATGGCGGCCGCCCATCGTTTGTCATCGGTCCCGTGCGGCACATGAGTTCGATCATCAATCGTTGATAGATCCCCGAAACTCCCAGCCGTTCCGCCTTCTCCGTTGAGTAATGCAGGCTCGACATCTCGTCATTCAGGATGAGTAAAGGGGCCTTTCGTGCGCTCGTATGCGCTGACCCGCTCGGTGAGCAGTGATTCTTCGAGGTACACCTCGGCTTCGCTAGGCGCAACAATAGCTGCCGGACAAAGAGCGAGTAGTTCTGAGGCCGCGTCGTAGCTCTCGCGAAACATCAAAGTTAGATCATGGACAGGAGACTCGAACCATGTGAGATCCTTCGTGATCACATGTTGCCGCGTTGGGATCGGCAGGTTGGCCGCCTCGCAAAACCTTGCGGCCCAGTTCGAATAGTCCTTTGGATCGAGAGCGGTTGTGCTGTTGGCGGGCAGAGTGCCCACCTTCTTCACCGCGCCACTCAACGCTCGAAATCGCGAAGGCGGGTAAACATGCTGCCATTGCACCCGTGCTTGTTTCGTCGTGGCGAAATTCCCGTCCAACGCTAGGGCGCATACAATGCCGAGAGTCGCTAACGTGCGACCATCGTTCAGATCGAGCTCAGGGTTCATACCTCCGAAGACCCGAAAGCCATCGCCGTAGAAGGTGCCTTCGCGGCGCGTCCAGGAGGAATCAAGACGTTGCCACCAGCGATTGGACTCTTCGAACAGTCCGTGCCGCCGGCACCATTCCGAGTGATACGCGTAGAGCCAATGTTCATCGAGGACTGCCGCGCACTCTGCGATCGCGGATGTCGCTAGCGGAATCGGCTCATCTGAAAACAGCGAAATCCCGTCCGTGGGGGAGCGGGCGAAAGCTTGCTTTCGCAACTCCTCGTCAGGCAGAAGTGCCACCGTACTGACTTGATCGCCAATCTCGAAGTAGAGCTGCGCCAAACCGAAATAGTAGTCGAGCCGATCCCGGAAGCCCTCTGGACAGACACCGCTATCTAATGCGCGGCGCAGCAAGCGAAAGCCTGCCCAATGACGGCGAATGCGGGATGCTATAGGTCCGACGGCAACGTCTTCCGCGATGGCCCCGGTCTTATCCATCTTCACAATCGGATATCCCGCTGACCGCTTTTCGAAGAGCTGTTCGCGAATGTCCGGGGAAATGAGAACGAGGAACGATTCGGCCAACTGAGTTGCGGTTTGGTCGAGCGATGCTTGGTAGATTCCGGACCCGA
>CAXTRZ010000093.1:3343-8591 GCA_964246715.1 uncultured Acidobacteriaceae bacterium
ATCCAGTGCGTGTTTTCATGCGCGACGACGCCCATGATCTCCATGGTCGCCTCATTCAAGTCCGGCGCTTCGCCACGATTGACCTTCTCAAAGAGAGCCACCAGTTCCGGGGACTCATTGACTTCGAGGAAGCAAGTGTCGGGCCAGTACGCGCAGCGTCCGGCGCCTAAAGACCGCGGAGGGGCTTCAAACGGACTTCCGACCATCGGGTGTTTCCCTCACATGGTTTGGCCCGTACTTAGCGATCAAGACTTCTGCGGCTTTCTTCAAGAGCGCGAACGTCGTGTTCCCAATCACCCCGCTTGCGGCAGCCAGGGCTATCCATGTCAATGGATCGAGCCTCCGAGGTTCGGACATCAACGGATCGGAATCGGCCTCGCCGGAATGGATGGACAACTCCTGCATCTCCTCCGCCGTGAGAGCGAGGGAGAGAACGTGCGTTACTTCGCTTTGATTCGCGTCGACCTGCAGTCTCATTTAAGGAATTTCCGTTGGGTTTCGCAATCATCCATAATCGTATCCGCTTTGTCTGCAACTTGTCGTGACTTGCCGAACGTCGCTTTGCATCCTTTCAATTCCCATAGAGAACGAAGGGCGCCCAAAGCCAGGGATGCGAAAACGGCCGGTGCTGGTCCAGATTACCTCGATTACTTCTCTGAAGCCGTTGGGCCGCAACCGGAGAGTCGACCAACTGCAGCAATTCTTCTTGTGTCGATTCTCTGAGCCAGCGGATCGAACCGGCAAGCGCCTCGGCTGGCATCAGCCCCCGCCCAAGTTCGGTATAGAAGCGCGGCCAGAGGAAGTAGGAAGCCAGATCGCTCACTGGCCAAAGGCTGCTGATCACCCCACCACATCCGGCGCGTAAGAAGGCATTCGGCAGCCCGGCCAGTTCGTCTGCGGAGAACATGTTTTCCATGACACCGGAATCGCACGCCGACAGAATGGTGATCCGAATCTTTGAGCCATCGAGAGCATCTTCGATTTCCTCGGAGTTCAACGTACTTCTCTCTCCTGAAGCTGCGGCCCATAGTTGCAATGCGGAAATTGCAGGGTCGCGATCGAGAGTTGCATGACACGCGAAATGGAGGACATCGGCCCGCGCGATTCTCTCGAGGACGGCCTCGCGTGTAACCTCAGGGCCAACTAGTGCGTGCCTCCCGTCTTCGCAGCCCAAGCTCTCGACAACTCGCCTGACCTCTTCTTCAGCCAGCGCCAGCTTGCGGAGACGGGGATCGCGATAATGCGAGAGACCCACGCATAACGGTGACTTGGCATGAACCGGCTCTTCTGCCAATCGATTGAGGGCGGATACGAGGGAGGGGGCATAGCGAATCGTCCATCGGTCGCAGGCGTAGACCCGGGCATTGTCAACAGCGTGATAGGCCGCATGGACGGGGAAGATGTGAAATCCTCCCTGCGGAACCACGATCACGGAACTGCACGACGGACCGGGACCGTCGACAAGGATCGGAGCTATAAATCCCATCCATAACTCCCTCAGAAGCTCGTCGAGAAATCCTTCACGGGCATGCTGTCCCTGAGGCGACGTGTCATTGCGCCATCGCTCTACCTTCGCAAGGAAGCCATCTTCCCCTCTCGACCGGTATGGCTGAATGGAAGCCCGAAGCATCTCCATCCCGGGAAGATCGAATAGGTGCTCGCTCGTGAGCCTGGTGACGCCAGGCGGTATCACGATCGCAGTCGAGCCAACCGGACTGAGCATCGGCAGGACAATGAGTTCCGTCCGCTTTGTTTTGAGGAATGCTCTCAGACGGGTGACGGGTTTGCCTTTTTCATGGGCGATATCACGCGACTGCTCTAGGACCTTGATCGCTCGGTCGAGATGACCCATCTGCGCCTCGCACACCGCCAGAGCCGAGAAGCATTCCGAGACGCGGCCTTCGCGGAACAAACCCTTTCTCTTGGCCTCCAGGAACTCCGACTGGTTGAGCAGCTCCGCGGCTTCGCGAAGGACCATGGAAGCTCCATGCCACAAACCCACCTGCATCTTGCCGAAAGCGAAGTTACAAAGCATCCGAAAGCACTGTACCGGGTATGCCGAGCCCAGACGGTTGATGGCCTTCCGATACAGACGGGCAGCAATCCGATGGTCTTCGGGATTGCCTCCTTCTGACAACGCGTTCGCTTGCGCTTCTTCGAACTGCGCCATTTCGACGACGTTCGCTGAACGGCTTCGAAGGCGGCGCGCCATTTGAAACGCCGAGATAGCGCGGCCTCGCGCGGCCTCGCCTTCTTCGTCTTGGAGTTCGAGCCAAGCCTGCCCGAGGTAGAAATAGCCGCTCGGGGCCCGTCTGTTATGTGGAAACGAAGACAGGAACGAGAGGGCATCTTCGAGCATGGTGACTGCAGTTCTCACCACATCGGACGAGCCGCGGTGATAACGGGAGCGTTCGTGAACGAGCACCCCGCCAATCTCCAGAACTACCTCAGCCCATTCTCGAACCATCTGCCTGTCTTCGTAAATGGAACGACTCTGTTCCAGCAGTTCTGCCGCATCGGAAAGGTCGACCTCCGGGTGGTAGCTTGCGCGGTCCCGCAGCGCGAGTGCCGCAGCCATGCGACAGCCAGCCTCGAGGACCGGCTCTTTCGCCTCAACCGATCGCGTTATCGCCTCAAGGTAAAAGTCATATGCTCGATCCGCATTTTCGTCGGGGTCCCCCCTTGGATCGTCGACCTGTGCATTGCCAGCATTGAGAAGCGCCTTGGCCAGGCCTCCCGGTTCACCATGCTTTCTCCAGGCAGGAACCGCCTTCTCTGCAAGGGCGCGCACCTTTTCATACGGTTCTTTGCCGGCGAGCGCCAGATGTCTCATCGCGGCGGTGGAGGAACTGAACGCGCTCGCCCGGAGCCAATCGGAGATCTGGTATGCCGGATCGAGCAGGGGCTCAAACTCTTGGAGAGCTTCGTAGGCCCCTTCCAGGGTCAGCGGCTCCGATAAGAGATATGCCGCTCCAAGATGATAGTGATCTCTCGCAACCTGTTCGGGATCCGACTCAGATGTTCGTCGCAGAAGCGCCGCTTCGAAACACCGTAAAGCGGGATCGACGGTGTCCGTCTTAACGTCTAGGAATCCATTGAGCCAGGCAAGGCCAAGCGAAGAGAGCCGCGCCGCCGACTGTTCCTTGTCTGGGAACGCGAGCGCATCTTGAACCGCACGGTCGAATGCCGCTAAATCAAGCGAGGCTCTTTCGCCACTCCTCACAGACCGCGCCTTTCGCATTCTTCAGAATGAGCTTTGAGACGAGAACTGCTCCCACCGTTGCGATCGCTGGGGAACAGCCAAAGTAGAACACTGCGGCAGCGGCAAGAAGAGTTGAGACGCTCGACTGATCGGTGACGACCTTCAAAATCTGCGCACGAGTTGATTCCGACTCCTTGTCGTCTCCACAGACAAGTTGGTACGCATCCCGGCTGAAGCTGACGAAAAAGCTCCTGCCCATCCGCTGAAGCACGTCGAGACTGTCGCTGACCGCGGATCTGTATTCGCTCGCCATGTCGAACGAACCGGCGAGTTGTGGGTCGCTGGCAATAGCGCGTCGCCGAATCTCAAGTTCCGCGAACAACTCGTCCGGTTCGAGATCGCTGATCTCTTGTACAGCGGATGTCGCTTGCGCGAGCAGTACCTCATTCATGGTTCGTCCTCGGAGATAGCTGTCGCCTAAGATGCTACAGTGTTGCGCTTCATGCCAGAATTCGGGATTCCTTGCTTTTCAGCATCGGAATGAAGCCTCTTCAAGTTCAGGAGTTCCTCAGATTACTCCTCCTACCTCTACCTCTCTCCTAAGGATAAGTCCTTGTTGACGAGCTCGCCACCTGCGATTCTACCCAGCGATTGTCGCGGCGCATTCGGTGAGTGCATTTGGTCTGTTCTCGTCAGACTAACGCCCGGGCGCGTTGCTTCGGAGAAGCCCGACGTATCAGGACCTCACGCACGGAGGGAACCCACCCTAGTTTCTGAGCCGAACGGCTCCTATCAAGCCTGCGAAGCGGGCTGAACCGCCTCTGCTCCACTGAAGCTTCGAAACAGGGCGACCACACGATTGGCGGCATCCGGCGCGTAGAACATCTCCGTGTTCCCCATCGTGTCCGCCGTCATCTCCCGCATCCGGGCAAACATCTCCGCCTCATAGGCGGGGATTGCGGCAGAGGGCGTCTCTTCGCTGAGCAGAGGTTTCGACAGCACCAAAGCATCGAGCATCGCCATGTTCACCCCTTCGCCTGCATACGGCGGCATCACGTGCGCTGCATCGCCGATCAGCGTAACGTTTGGCTTCGGCTCCCAGTGCTGATCTGCCGGGCAAGTAAGGAGCGGACGCCAAACCATTGACACCGCTTTCCTGAAGAGCGGGTCCCAGAGCTCGCTCCATCCTTTGAAATTGGCGTGAAACCACGCCACTCGCTGCTCCGGGCCTGTTGCCGCTTCCAGGACCTGTCTCGCGCCGTCTCCGTCTGTCTTCAAGCTCGCATAGAGCAGTACACTTCCATCCGGCTTGGTGCCCATGCCTATCGTTCTTTGGCCTCCCAAAGCAATCAGGGCGTAGGCGAAAAGGAAGCCACCTACAACAAAAGAAAACTGACCGAAAAGGTCATCCGGCCGATGGGAAATCTCACCCGCGATCGCGAGACACCCGGCGCTGCTTTCGCACAGTGGGTCCGAGGCCGTTGCCAGCTTCATCAGCTCCAGCTTGCCCAGCAGCGGCAAGAAACCGGCGAGCCCTTCGCCGAAACGAAAGGCCATCGCAAGCAAGGCAAGGGTAGCGTCAACCGTTCGCGAGAGCCGGTACAAGGTTACGGCCAACACGACGGCACAGACAATCTGCAGCAGATCGAGGAGGACGGTGACCTGGGCGATGGAGATAGTGCTGCGCAGGGTGGCCAGCATGTGCGAAGTGTCCGCTCCGGCCGTGGTCTTTCCGGAAAGCACCGCTGCCGACATCGCGAAGACGATGTAAGCAAGGTACGCATAGCCCGCCAATTTGCCCTCTGCACGTTGCGTCATCGCCGCTCCTCAGTCAAGAACGCTGGCTCCGGTATGCGCCATCCCCATCCAAGTAGCCAGACCATAAAGATGAGTTCAGCCGCAAAGATTGCTTTGAGGAATTGCAGATTTGCACCCGGAAAAAGATAGATCGAAACGCTGTCAATAGCCCACGCCCAACCGTCAACGAAGAGCAGCCAGCCAAGCCATCGCGGAAGCCTTGATCCAGGTTTCTGCCGAAAGGCAGGT
>CAXTRZ010000094.1:0-8434 GCA_964246715.1 uncultured Acidobacteriaceae bacterium
CGGTCTCTATCCCCGTCATGGCCAAGGTCCGCATCGGCCACTTCGTCGAAGCCCAGGTCCTCGAGCATCTCGCCGTCGACTTCATCGACGAGTCCGAGGTGCTCACCCCCGCCGACGAGCTCCACCACATCGACAAGCACGCCTTCAAGACCCCCTTCGTCTGCGGCGCCAAAGATCTTGGCGAAGCCCTCCGCCGCATCGCCGAAGGCGCCGCCATGATCCGCACCAAGGGCGAGCCTGGCACCGGCGACGTCATCCACGCCGTCAAACATATGCGCAAGATCACCTCGGAGATTAAGGCCCTCACCGTCCTCTCCGGCCAGGAGCTCTACGCCGTCGCCAAAAACCTGCAGGCGCCCTACGAGCTCGTCCAAATGGTCGCCAAAACCCGCCAGCTTCCCGTTCCCAACTTCTCCGCCGGCGGCATCGCCACCCCCGCAGACGCCGCCCTTATGATGCAACTCGGCGCCCAGACCGTCTTCGTCGGCTCCGGCATCTTTATGAAGGAGGGCAACATCCGTCTCAACGTTGGCCGCTACGACCAGGAAGAGGCCGAGCTCTTTGGCACCAAGACTGGCGAGTTCAAGAACCCGGAAGAGCGCGCCGAAGCCGAATCCCGCGCCAAGGCCATCGTCCGCGCCGCCACCCACTTTGACAATCCCGCCATCCTCGCCGAAGCCTCCGAAGACTGTCTCGGCGCCATGAAGGGCCTCGCCGTCGCCGGCATCGCCGATGCCGACATGATGCAGAACCGCGGCTGGTAAGTCGCACCCACGCGGCTGGTATTCGACACTGCCAGGATCGTCGTCAAATCGCCGGATTCCAGCAGGACGTGGCCAGTGATACGGGCGGCGGAGAGCATCATCATTTAGTTGAACCAAGAGTGTTGATCTGCGACCGCAACTATCGCTCACCCAGACAAATTACGAAGTTGGCAAACTGAATATTACGGTGGTGCCGTTTCCTAATTCGCTCTGCAACGAGATTGTGCCGTCATACCGTTCAACAAGACATTTTGCGATCGCCAAACCGAGACCAGCACCTTCGCGGCTTGCGCTACGCGCGGTATCGATGCGATAGAACCGGTCGAAGACCTTGTCCCGATGCTCTGGGGCGATGCCAAGGCCCGTGTCGGATACGCGAACCTCCGGCGAGTTCCGCATCTCGCACGTGATCGATATGCTTCCATCCATGGGAGTGTACTTTATGGCATTGTCGAGCAGGATTCCCAACAGGCGGCGAAAGTCGGCTTCATGAACTAACAGCATTGGGCCCTCGCCGTTTGGGAGGATCGCATGAAGCGTTTGTCCGCGTTGCTCTGCCGATGGACGAAACCGGTCGCAGACCTCGATGATCGCCTCGCATACCGCTGTTCTGCCCGTAGTCGGCACGTTGTGAGCTGCGTCGGCACGGGCAAGCGTCAGCAGGTCTTCGAGCAGCGCGGCAGTATCCGTTGTTTCGTCAAGGATCGCTTGCAGGGCATCCCGGGCGTCTTCAGAAAGTTGCCCGTGCAACAGGCTGTCCTGCGCAGTGGCACGAATAAAGGCGATTGGGCTACGGAGCTCATGCGAAGCGTCCGCGGTGAACTGCTCCACACGTTTGAGCGAGACCTCAATGCGGGCGAGCAGGTTGTTCCACTCGAGTGCTAACCGTTTTAGCTCGTCGTCTGCTGCGGGTATGGGGAGCCGTTGAGTAAGGTCCTTTGCGGTCATTGAGCGTGCCTTCGTGACCAGCACACCTACCGGCCGCAGGGAGCGTCTGCTGAGTACGTAACCGGCGAGGCTCGATACGATCAGCATCAATGACGCCATCTGGATCAACCTGGTGGTGAGCACACGCGACAGGATCTGGTCTTCGAGCAGCGAGCTTGGAACGATTAGATACGCGGGCCTGCCGTTATAGCGCAGCGGACTGCAGAGAACGCGAAAGTAGCTCCTGCCCACAAGAACATTGCTTATAGAAGGCCGCTCACAGGGCTTGATCGAAATTGCAAGCAGATTTCCATCGGCCACCGGGAAGAGGCGTACCCCCTGCCTGTCAAGAATCTCAATGAATTCACCTTCCGGCAGGATGCCCACCAACTCGTCGAGCTTTAGCACGAGTTGTGCTGACGCCGTTGAGTCTGCCATTGAGTGGACGCGCGACGCCCGCATCTCAAGCGTTCGGTCCTTCCACGACAACACCGAACTGCCCAGCGCGAACCACATCACATAGCCGCAGAGAAAGATGCCAACAAACGAGATGCCGGTGTACCAGATGGCAAGTCTCAGGCTGATGGAAAGACTGCGCATCAGGCCGGCACGATCCTGAGCATGTATCCCACGCCACGCACGGTATGCAGAAGCGCGGGTTGCCGTGCGAACTGAATCTTATTTCGCAGTGCGCGCATAAACACGTAGAGCGTGTCGTCGCTTACGTCTGCGCCGCAGCTCCATCCAACGCGGATCAGTTCCTCCTTTGTCACCACGAGACCCGCACGCTGCATGAGAGTTTCCATTAAGGCCAGTTCGGTGGGTGTCAGGGCGGTTGCCTCGCCACCACACTCCAATGTATGGGTATCGCGGCGCAACGTAAGGCCGCCCGCCTCCAGCCGGCAATCCAGCAGTACAGGACTGCGCCGGGTAAGAGCGCGAAGCCGGGCAAGAAGCACGGCCATTTCGAAAGGCTTCGTCAAGTAGTCGTCCGCGCCGAGATCCAACCCGTGCACCACATCCTGGCTTGTATCCCGGGCGGTAAGCAGAATAGTCGGAACTTTTCCCTGGTCCTGCCGCATACGGCTCAGCACCTCGAAACCGCTGAGTTTCGGCAGCATGACATCCAGCACAATGGCATGCAGGTGGTAGTTTGAAATCGCCTCGAGCGCGGCTTGCCCATCGTGAGCCAGCACAGTCAGGTATCCCTCGCGACGGATCGCCTTGTCGAGCAACGCAGCCATTCGCAGACGGTCCTCGGCAATCAGGATGCGCATGTGAACAGAGTAGGCGAGTTGTATGAAAATTTGGTTACCCCGGACGATCTTTAGGTTGTCTTCAGGCAGACACCCTAATGTGAGGCAAGACAGAGAGGGAAGCAATCCTTCTGCACCGGAGACAGCGCTGTGAACGTTTCTCGAAAGGTTATTTGCGCTTCGATCGTCCTCCCGTTCGCCCTTTGCGTTTCGCTTCACGCTCAGATCGATCGCGCCAACCTGAAGGGCACCTTGACCGACTCGTCGGGCGCGCTGGTTTCAGGAGCAAGCGTCTCCGTGCTCTTTCCACAAACAGGCTTTCAGCACTCAGTCGTGTCGTCAGCCGCCGGAGACTACGTCTTTACCGGGCTTCCGCTGGGCACGTGCACCCTCACTGTGACCGCTCCGGGATTTGCCGCCGCAAGGATAGATAACATCGTGCTTGAGGTTGGCGACGTGCGTACAACCGATTTACAGCTTGGCCTCGAAGGCATCTCGCAGACTGTTGCGGTCAATGCTTCGACCGTGGATCTCGATCGGGACAGCGCCGCGACCGGCGGTGTAATCTCGCAGCAGCAGGTAGAAAACCTCCCGATCAATGGCCGCAACTGGGCTGCTCTGCAGCTTCTGGTTCCGGGCGCGATCAACACCGGAGCGGGCAACGAGCTTACCATCCGCTTTGCCGGACGCGGCATCGACGATAACCGAGTCACCTTTGACGGCGTGGACGCGAGCGGCATTCTGCGCCAGGCGCAAAAACTTGATCTGCGGCTTCAGTTCTCGTCCGATTCGATTGGCGAGTTCCGCGCCCAATCCACGGTCTACTCGGCACAGTTTGGCGGGACCACCGGCGGGCAGGTTGACGTGGTTTCACGAACGGGAACCAATCGTTTCCATGGCAGCGTGTACGAGTTCCTGCGCAACGATGTGCTCAATGCACGTGCGCTGTTTTCAACCAGCCAGTTGCCCCTGCGGCTGAACCAGTTCGGTGCGAGTGCCGGCGGTCCCATCTTTCGCAATCATACTTTCTTCTTTGCCAACTACGAAGGACTGCGCCAAACGCTTGGCCAACCTCTGGTCGGCTTTGTTCCCAGTCCCGCGTACCGCGCGGCAACTGTGGCGAAAATGCCGGCGGTCGCCCCCCTGCTCAGCTTTTACCCCATGGGTCAGACCGCCACGGCGAACGCAAATGTGTACCAGTTCAACGGCTCGGGAAGCGCAATTCAGAACGAAGACTATGGGCTCGTTCGCATCGATCAAACCTTCAACTCGCGCACCTCTGCCTTTGTGCGAATTAACGTGGACCAGGGCCGCTTATTGACGCCAAACGGCGACTCGACTGGCTACATCGGCGACTCGCTCGCAACGCAGGATGATCCCAAGAATGGCGTGGTCGCGCTCCAACATACCTTCCGCCCCACCGTGCTGAACGACCTGAAGTTCGGCATCAATCGCACGCCATACTACGCTCAAAATGTGAGCCTGGCCCCGTTCCAACTCGCGGTCGCGGGCTTTTCAACCTTGCACGATACCTTGCAGCAGACGCAGGGCTCAATGGCTTACTCGTTAATCGATACGCTCAACCTGAGCTTCGGCAAGCAGAGCATCACGACCGGAGGCGAGTTTCGCCGAGTCGAGTTGAACCTGAACAGTACCCAGGAAACACAGTATGCCGCGACCAGCGCGGCCACGCTCGCGGCCGATACCCTGAGCGGCGCGACCTTTCTAGCCGCAATCCCCAACGAAGATGCGCGCAAAACCGAGTTCAATATCTTTTTCCAAGATCAATACAAGATACGGCCGAACGTTCTGCTGAGCCTGGGGCTTCGCTACGACAACTTCGGTGCTTTCGGCGGGGTGAACGGGCGTGACCTGCCGTTCGATCCGCTCACCTGCCCTGCAGGATATTGCCAGGCAGGCATCCCGTTCTACAAAATTGATCCGGGTTCCGTTCAACCTCGCTTCGCGGTAACCTGGACGCCGGCAACGCAGCATGGTGACACGGTCATCCGGGCAGGCTATGGGCTGTACGCGGGCGAAGCGCAGCTTGGAGACCTCATCTCTCCCTTATCCAACCTGGGTCAGCGCCTCTCCTTTACAGCGTCGCAACTGGGAACGCCAAGCTTCCCTGTGTCGCCTGTTTTGACCTCGCAGGCTCTGGTGTCGAACGCTCCCAAGGGCCTTTATCGCGGACGGGTGAATGAGCAGGTCAGCGAGTTCGGTGTTTCCGTCGAGCAACGCTTTCCGTTTCAGATCCTGAGCAGCATCGGATGGATCGGCAGCCATGGGGCGCACCTGCCAGAGCACACCGTGCTCAACGTGCTCAATCCCGCAACAAGGGTCGCGCCCCTGCAGGCATTCGGACTGATCGACTATAAGCTGACCGGCAGCAACAGCAACTACTCCGGGCTGGTCACGTCGCTGGAACGTCAGTTCTCCCAAGGACTGTCGTTTGGAGCGACCTATCTCTGGTCGCATTCCTTGGACGATGGAGCCAACGTGGGCAACAACACGGGTGCGGAAACGGATTTCCCGCAGAACGTCGCCTGCCGGCTTTGTGAACGCGCCAGCAGCGACCAGGATGTCCGCTCGTCGTTTACTGCCAACACCGTGTATGAGCTGCCCGTGGGCTCCGGCCGGAGCTACCTCAACCACGGCGTTGTGGGCCACCTGCTTGGCGGCTTTCAACTGAGCGGCATCGCGGTAGCTCGCACCGGCCTGCCGGTCAACGTCACCGTGGCGCGCACCGCGGCCAGCCTGCCCGACGGCGATACGTTGTCGCCGCAGCGTCCGAATTTAGTCCCCGGCGTCTCCATTCTGCCTCCGCAGGGCCGCACGCCGGGCAACTGGATCAACGCCGCCGCCTTCAGCATTCCCGCAAGCGGGACCTTCGGCAATGCACCGCGCAACCTTGTGCGTGCGCCCGGAACGTGGCAGGTCGATAGCTCGCTCCAGAAGGCGCTGGTCACCTCGGACCGCCTCGCCCTCAACTTCCGCGGCGACGTGTTCAACCTGTTTAACCGCGCGCAATACGGAGCGCCGTCCGCGGTGTTCAACACTACCAGCTTTGGTCAGATCACGACGCAGATCAATCCAGGTCCGACCGGTACAGCGACGCAACGCGTTATCCAGGTAAGCCTGCGCCTGACCTACTGACCTTGGTCCGCAATAGCAAAATTCTAATCGGGAGAATTATCATGCCTCTACTCAATCGCCGCCTCTTCTGTCAACTCGCCTCCGCCGCGGTGGCTGGACATCGCCTTACGATGCATGCCCAGGAGTCGCCCCGCATTCTGTTGCCCGTAAACGTCTGTGGCAGCTTCGGCTATATAGACGGCAAGGGCACCCTTGCCGTTCCGGCGCGCTACGAGGCCGCTCTTCCGTTTGCCACGGACTGGGCCGCCGTGCGCCGCAATGGCAAATGGGGGTATATCGACCGTAGCGGCAAAGAGACAATTGCACCGCGGTACGATGAAGCACGTAACTTCCGGTATAACTGCAGCCCCGTCCGCGTGGGAGCCGAATGGCACTTCATTCGTCCTGATGGCTCGGAGGCCTTCCCGCAACGGTTTGAGCTGACCCGCAGCTTTCAGGATGGGCGCGCGCGCGTGCGCGTCAACGGCAAATGGGGCTTCATCGATCCAACGGGAGACCTGGTGATCCCGGCCATCTATCAGACCGTGCATGGCTACAGCGATGAGATTGCCCCGGTGCAGCTCGAAGATAAATGGGGCTTCATCGATAAGGCGGGGAAGACCATCCTGCCATTTCGCTATGACACGGTGACGAGCTTCAATGCGGGTGTGTGCGCCATTGTCATGGAGGGTAAATGGGGGTTCATTCATCGCGATGGTTCGGTCGCGCTGCCGGCAAAATGGGAGAAGACGGGCGAGTTTGCCGAGGATCTTTGCCCTGTGAAGTTGGATGGTAAATGGTGCCTCATTGACCTGTCGGGCAAGCTGGTCCTAAAGCATACCTATGACGCAATGGACTCCTTCGACAGCGGCCATCTCCTGGTCACACAAAACAAGCAATTGATTTACCTAGACCGGTCGTTGCAACCAATATGGAAGGAACAGATGAGCTGTCCTGTGGGAACTTCGTTTGAAATGTACAAGGCGCCCGCCTAGCGGAGTACTTGTTCGATCTCTCTCAACTCTCTTCCACATCATTCAGGAGGCCCGTTGCCATACACAATGAACTCTTCTCTGCTGCGAGCAAAACTCGCCTTGCTTGCCTTTGTCCTTCCGCTTTTTGCAGCAGCGCAGACGCCCTTCCAGGTAGTCCACCGATGGGTGCTTGGCGGCGAAGGCAGTTGGGATTACATGACCTTTGACGGTGCGATGAAGCGCCTCTATATAGCTCATCAGACCCGCGTGGATGTCGTCGCAGCTGACTCCGGCGCATTGATATGAGCCATTGTCGGGCTCACCCGCTGCCACGGCGTTGTGATCCTGCCCGACGGCAAGACCGGCTTCGTGACAGACGGCGGAGCAGGTAACGTCGCTGTCTTCGATCCACTTACCTTAGAGGTAGTGGCCCGCATCCCTGCCGGCAATAATCCAGATGGCTTGGTCTACGACAACTCGACCGGCACACTGTGGGCGTTCAACAACGTCGGCGGCGACGTGACCGTCATCAACCCATCTACCCGCAAGGTAATTGCTACCGTTCCCCTGCCGGGCAAGCCGGAGTTTCCCGCATCGGACGGGCACGGCTCCATCTTTGTCAACATCGAGGACAAGAACCTGATCGCACAGCTTGATGCGCGAACACGCAAGCTGACGGCCAGCTGGCATCTGGACGGATGCGACTCGCCCTCGGGCCTGACCTACGATGCGGCCGGACAACGCCTGTTCTCCGTATGCGACAACCACGTGCTCGCGGTGAGCGACACGCGCCTGGGTAAGGCAATCGGAACAGCGGCCATCGGCGAAGGTCCGGACGCGGCAGCGTACGATCCGGCCCGGCGACTCGTCTTTTCGTCAAACGGGGAAGGAACACTGACCGTGATCGACGCAAGCGGCGCGCATCTGTTGCCGGTGGCAAACATACCCACAACGAAAGGCGCCCGCACCATGGCGCTCGACCCAGAGACAGGAACGATCTACACCGTGAGCGCGCAGCTTGGCCCCGTGCCCAGACCGACTGCGGACAAGCCACACCCGCGCCCTGCAGCGCTTCCGGGCACGTTCGCCTTGCTGGCCATCTCCAGTAGGGAGTAGAACTTTCTCCTAGGGTTTGTGCGCCAGATTGCGCAGTATGAGGATGGCGAATGCGAACAGGTGCAAGCTTCAGGCCGTGTTGCTCCGCGGCCTGGGCGGCGTTCGGCCCGGTATAGCCTTGATCCACGCAGGCAAGCTCACGGCGTGACCGGGGGCCTGCTGGATCTCTTCGCCCAGGGGGCAACCAGGTCGCGGTCGCCTGATCGACCGGCGTCACGGTCAGCGCCGGCAGGTGTCCCAGCGTACCGATAGCGACAGGCAC
>CAXTRZ010000095.1:0-8134 GCA_964246715.1 uncultured Acidobacteriaceae bacterium
TAGCCATCATCCTCACAGCGTTGACGCCCCTTGTAGCTGCAAGCATCTTTGCGATGCTCATCTTCTTCCTTCAGCATAAGGGGAGTGAGCCATTTCTTGAGTCTCTGCATGATTCCCTAGTCGCCCGTTTAGCCTCGGCTATCCTTCAGATACGGCAAACGAGATCGCTTTGGACCGCTCTGCTCGTCTGCGCCATATGCTGTCTGCTGACCCTGATGGCGATGCAGGTTCTGAAAGATGGATGCGTGACCGTTTTAGAAGGCTTGCAGAGAGAACACAAGCTGGTGATCAGTGCACAAGGTTTCACTGAACTAGAGATAAAGCTGGGAGGGCTCTTTGGATTGAGCATGTGGCTTCCCGGGACCGCTTTTTATGCCTGGAGACTGCGGCGCCAGTTACAACGCAGAGTACAGTTTCGATACCTTGTCCTTGTCGTCACGCTCTCGTTCACAGTAATGCGTTTTTATAACTACGGCTTGGCCTTCTTCTCTGTTGAACCGGTACAGCGGACTGTCTCAAACGAGATACTCTCATCGCCCATGGCCGTGGTGATTAGCTTCGCGCTTCCAATCGCATTCATTCTTCTGCAGTCGCTCTATATGCTTGTATTTTCGACCATTGCCGGCTACAGAGACCGTCAAGTTCTTAGCTAACACTCAATGATGTTCAAGGCCAGCCCCGCAAGCGAGGTCTCTTTATAGCGCGACTGCATGTCCATGCCGGTGCGGTACATCGTCTCAATCACCTGGTCGAGCGAGAGCTTGTGGCCTTCGGTCTCATGCATCGCCATGCGGCAGGCGTTGACGGCCTTGACCGCGCCCATGGCGTTGCGCTCGATGCAGGGGATCTGGACGAGGCCGCCGATGGGATCGCAGGTCATGCCCAGGTTGTGCTCCATGGCGATCTCGGCCGCGTGCTCCACCTGCGCGTTGGTGCCGTTCAGCGCGGCGACAAGCCCGCCCGCGGCCATGGAGCAGGCGACGCCCACCTCGCCCTGGCAGCCCACCTCCGCCCCGGAGATGGAGGCGTTCTCCTTGTACAGGATGCCGATGGCGGCGGCGGTCAGAAAGAAGCGGAGCAGGCCCTGTTCCTTCTCTTCAGCCGGCTTATCCGTCTCAATGAACTGCATGTAGTAGTGCGCGATGGCGGGGATGACGCCCGCGGCGCCGTTGGTCGGCGCGGTCACGACGCGCCCGCCCGCGGCGTTCTCCTCGTTGGTGGCGATGGCGAAGAGCGACACCCAATCCAGCGGAGCAAGCGGGTCGCGCAGGATCGTGCCTTCGGCCGCCTTTGCATCCAGCGTCCGGATGCGCTCGAAGAGGCGCGGAGCCCTGCGTCGCACGTTCAGGCCGCCGGGTAGGATGCCCTCGGTGGCAATGCCGCGCTTCGTACACTGCTGCATCGCACGCCAGATGGCGAGAATGCTTGTCTTGACCTTCTCTTCCGGCGCGGCGTTCGCTGCTGGTGCTGCGCCAAGTCCGGGACGTTGCATGCGTGCCGGCGAGAGTCCCTTTTGTTCCAGCCGCAGCAGCGCGGACTCGTTTGCGAGAATGAGCTCGGCGATGGTGAGATTGTGAGCCTGCGCAAGCGCCAGCAACTCCGCCGCATTGGCAAAGGGGTAGGGAACGGCGCGCGGCGCGACGGTCTTCTCCCGCGGGTCCGGCGCAAGCTCCGCCGCGGAGAGGATGAAGCCGCCGCCGACGGAGTAGAAGACCTCCTGTGCCAGCATCTCGCCAGCGACGCGGAACGCGGTAAAGCGCATGCCGTTGGGGTGCGAGGTCGCGGCCTCGGCTCCGGGGGGATACATCTCGCCGCGGCGGAAGATTAGGCCATCAGACTCGACAAACGGAATGGTGCGGACGCCGCCTAGCTGCAATGTACGGCTCTCGCGAATCGTCTGCAGCCTGGGCTCGATGGTCGCGGGATCGATCGCGTCCGGCGCCTCTCCGCTCAAGCCAAGCAGCACGGCGCGGTCCGTCCCATGGCCGAGGCCGGTATGCGCCAGCGAGCCATACAGCTCCGCCTTGACCGACGCGGTCTCGTTCAAGCGGCCGGCAGATTCCAGCTCCCGCACAAAGCGCAGCGCCGCCCTCATCGGGCCGACGGTGTGGCTGCTTGAAGGGCCGATGCCGATCTTAAAGAGCTCAAAGAGGCTTGTGTTCATAAGGTGCGCCATGCGGCGAACGTGGCGTGAGAGCTGCGGGGAACGCGAGCCGCTTCATCATTGTAGGCGGAAACGACAGCGGCCTTATCTTAAGGCTTCTTACGTCTGGACGAAGCGGCCTCCGTCTGCTTGCGCACGACGTTCTGATAGGCGGTCTGCAGCGCGCCCTGCATCGTCATGTCGTTCGCGTCGTTGAGGCGCAGCAGCGTCATGCCCATGCGTCCCCAGCCGCCGGGCGCGGGCTCGAAGAACTCCGGCAGCTCCGCAAGGAACGCCGCCTGTTGCTCCAGCGTCAGCTTCAGCGTGCCTTTGCCCTTCGCTACGTAGGCGAGCGTTGCGAAGATGCGCCCGCCTACACGAAAGTCCACGCTGCCCATGTGCGAGCCTTCAGCCGCCTCCGGCAGCGCAAGCGCAAAGACGCGGAAGCGTTCCGCACCGCTCTGCTGGACTATACGGTCGTTGCCTGCTGCCTTCGCCCGCGGCATCGTTCGCCTCCGTCTCAGGATTTATGAGCGGACTTCTTGACCTCTGGCTTGGCTACGGGCTTCGTGGTCAGGTCCGGCGGAGTGGCCACCACGCCCGTACTCATCAGATACGAAGCCGCGGCCGTCAGCCGAACCGGCGTTTTCGGATCAGGAAAACGGTCCGCCAGCGCCGGAGCCACATCCGCCTCATGGTAGCCGGCGAGCGCCTTCGCCGCTGCCGTGCGCACGGCGACATCCTTATCCTTCAGCGCCGCGATGAGCGTGGTACGGATGGGCCCGGTATGATTCTGCGCCACCTCTTCCACGGCGCTCACGCGGGCTGTATCCGCGCCGTTCTTGCGCATGTACTCCAGCGCCGTGATGCCGAAGCCGAACGGCCCCAGGAACATGGAAGCGCCCTGCATGGCGCCCATCCGGGCAAGGTCCGTGGGATGATGCAGGTCGCGATTGACCGTGTGCATGGTGCCGCCCACCAAGGTGGAGCCCGCCTTCCGCTCGCCATCCACCACTGCGACCAGAATGTCCTCGCCGGAGCGGTCGTTCATCTTCCACAGCGTGGTCGCCGCGGCAAACGCCACCTGCGGCTCCTTGTCATCCAGCATGCGGCGCAGGTCCGTGGTCACAGAGGGCGACTTCGTCTCGCCCGCGGCCAGCACCGCCGCGGTGCGCAGATCGATGTCGGGATCATCCATCGTGTCCACGATCAGCTTCAACGAGCGCGGATCGCTGCCCATCAGCCCCAGCGCAGCCAGCGCCTGGATGCGCACATCGTTGTGCTTCTTGTCGTTCAGCGAGTCGGTCAGGATGCTCCACGCCCATTGCTTGTTGTCCAGCGTGGAGTTGGTCAGTGGCTGATCGGTATCGGGCGCATCCGGAGCGCTCTGCTGCGCGGAGGGATCAGGCGCGGCGGCCGGCTTGGGCGCGGCCTGGCAGAGTGCCGCCGCCGGATACGGGAGAACCATCAACCCAGCCACTATTCCTGCAACCAACCCTGAAGCCCATCCTGCAACCAGGGGAGCGAAGAACCGATCACTCATCCGCACGCGAACCTACCTCCATTACAGCTTCGTCTTGATTTGTTCCATTGATTCTAAAACCGGAGCGCGGTCTGCAGATGCTATACTCCGGGAACTTTCTGCCTCAACGGATCATCAGGCGAACGCATGCTCTTCAAGGCCCTCAGCGCCGCTGTCTACGGCATCGACGCGCACATCATCGACGTGGAAGTCGACTACTCCGGCGTCGTGCAGGAGAAGGCGGAGTTCAACACCGTCGGCCTGCCGGACGCCGCCGTCCGCGAGAGCCGCGACCGCGTCCGCTCCGCCATTCGCAACTCCGGCTTCGACCTTCCCACCACGCGCATCACCATCAACCTCGCTCCGGCGGACATCAAAAAAGAAGGCTCGGGCTTCGACCTCCCCATCGCCATCGGCATTCTGGGCGCTTACGGCGGCCTGCATCTCAAGGACCTCAGCAGCTTCCTGCTTGTGGGAGAGCTCGGCCTCGATGGCGCGCTACGCTCCGTGCAGGGCATGCTGCCCATCGCGCTGGCGGCGCGGCAGCGCGGGATCAAGAACCTCGTCATTCCCGCGACCAACGCCCGTGAGGCAGCCGTGGTGGAAGGCGTGAACGTCTATCCCGTCTCCACCCTGCTGGAGGTTCGCGACCTGCTTAACGCCGCGGCCTTCGGCAGCATGACCGTTCAGCCGCTGCAGGTCGCGTCTTCTGCGCTGCTCGAAGAGCTGCAGCACTTTCCGCACGACTTCAAGGACGTCCGCGGGCAGCACGTGGCCAAGCGCGCGCTTGAGGTCGCGGCCGCGGGCGGACATAACATCCTCATGATCGGCCCGCCCGGCTCCGGCAAGACGATGCTGGCCAAGCGTCTGCCGTCCATCCTGGCCCCGCTGCGCTTTGAGGAGGCGCTGGAGACAACGAAGATTCACTCCGTCGCCGGCGTGCTGAACCCGGATGAGGGTCTGGTAACACACCGCCCCTTTCGCGCACCGCACCACACCATCTCGGACGCGGGCCTCATCGGCGGCGGCGCTGTTCCGCGCCCCGGCGAGGTCTCGCTGGCGCACAACGGCCTGCTCTTTCTGGATGAGCTCCCGGAGTTCCCGCGCAACGTCCTGGAGGTGCTGCGCCAGCCGCTCGAAGACGGCAACGTGACCATCGCGCGCGCCAGCATGAGCCTCAGCTTCCCGGCGCGCTTCATGCTCGCCGCCGCCATGAACCCCTGCCCCTGCGGCTACTTCAACGACAAATCCCGCGAGTGCATGTGTACCGCGCCCATGATCCAGCGCTATGTCTCCAAGGTCTCCGGCCCTCTGCTGGACCGCATCGACATCCACATCGAAGTCCCCGCCGTGCAGTATAAAGAGCTGCGCGGCGGCGCCTCGCCGGAGGGGTCGGCGGAGATCCGCGCCCGCGTCCTCGGCGCCCGCGAGCGCCAGTACCGCCGCTTCACTCAACTGGGGAACCCGAACGGACCGGAGCGCACCCTGCCCAGCGGCCGCAGCTCCTCCCGCGTCATCTACGCCAACTCCCAGATGTCGACCCAGCAGATTCGGATGTATTGCGAGCTTTCAAGCGACGCCGAACGCATTCTGGAGCGCGCCATGCAGCAGCAAGGCCTCAGCGCCCGCGCGCATGACCGTATCCTGAAGGTCGCCCGCACCATCGCCGACCTGGAAGCCGAGCCGGAAATTGCCGTCAAACACATCGCCGAGGCGATCCAATACCGTACCCTGGACCGAAGTTACTGGTCCTAGCGGCGCGCTGTTTCATCTATGCTCGAATCCAGAACAACACCGGATCAATAAATCTCCCTTTTCTGGAATCCCCGTACCGTAAGATTCCAGAAAAAGTATTGACGTATCCCGTTCGAACAGTTACGTTGCATGAGGACTAGGTCATTGCTCGCCTTCTCTTAGAGGGCGAATTTGCAAAGGAGCGGTGAATTAGTTGCCCTTACCTTCATCTTAGTGCATCTTCGCGTTCCTTGGCCGCGTCCAATGCACGATGGGTGGAAGACCTGTACATCACGTCACCCAACCCTGAACGATCGTCACACATCGACCAGGATCCACCTCCTGCAGCTAATTTGCACCTTCAGAGAATCAGGAGAGCGACGGGCGGGCTTGCAAAATAACGGTATACCTACTTTGGTAACTGTAAAATGGATTACGAAGGAGATTTACACTATGCGCTCAGATCTGATCTTTGGAGCACTTACGCACGTTACGAATCGCTATCAGCTCTGCCAGTTGGCCTCCAAAGCCACGCGGAAGCTGCACAAGCCGAATACCCGGCTCCAGGACACGACCAACGAGGTTCTCGACCGCTTCAAGGACACCGTTCCCATGGACGACGCGCCAGAGGCCAAGGTCGAAAAGATTCATGTTGAGGATCGTCAGGAACGCCGCGCAGCTTAGCGCGCGGCAGCCTCACCTTTTCCCTTGACCCGCCGCGAGGCGGTCTTGTTCCAAGCCCAATTCCCGTGGTACTCTCTTCGTAGTAATCCCTCCGCATAGCAACTTCCGCAACTCCCTCCGGCCTCCGCAGACCCCCTCGTTCCGCAGATTCCGCCTGAGTTATACCTCTTCCCCTTACATCCCCCCTGAAAAGAAGAAACGACTCACCCATGACAATTTCTGAGTTAAAAGAGCACAATATCGCCGAACTGGGCAAGCTTGCGCGCGGACTCGATATCGGCGGCACCAGCGGCCTCCGCAAACAGGACCTTATCTTCAAGATTCTACAGGCTCAAAGCGAAAAAGAAGGTCACATCTTCGCGGAAGGCGTACTTGAAATCCTGCCCGACGGCTACGGCTTCCTTCGCTCACCGGACTACAACTACCTCCCCGGTCCGGACGACATCTATGTCTCCCCATCGCAGATTCGCAAGTTCGATCTGAAAACCGGCGACACCATCAGCGGCAACGTCCGCAGCCCGCATGAGGGTGAAAAGTATTTTGCGCTGGTGAAGATCGAAGCGATCAACTTCGAGAGCCCGGAAGAGACGCGCAACAAGATCCTCTTTGATAATCTAACCCCGCTCTACGCGCAGGAGCGCGTCAAGATGGAGACGGTCCGCGAGCACATCTCCGGCCGTGTGATGGATCTCCTTACCCCGGTCGGCAAGGGCCAGCGCGGCCTCATCGTCGCCCCGCCGCGCACCGGCAAGACCATGCTGCTGCAGTCCATCGCCAACAGCATCACGGCGAACCATCCAGAGGTCGTCCTGATCGTGCTGCTCATCGACGAGCGCCCGGAAGAAGTCACCGACATGCAGCGCTCTGTTCGCGGAGAGGTGATTTCGAGCACCTTCGACGAGCCCGCTGCCCGTCACGTTCAGGTCGCCGAGATGGTCATTGAGAAGGCCAAGCGCCTCGTCGAACACAAGCGCGACGTCGTCATCCTCCTCGATTCCATCACCCGTCTCGCCCGCGCTTACAACACCATCGTCCCGCCATCGGGCAAGGTGCTCTCCGGCGGTGTGGACTCCAACGCGCTGCAGCGCCCGAAGCGCTTCTTTGGCGCGGCGCGCAACATTGAGGAGGGCGGCTCCTTGACCATCATTGCAACAGCCCTGGTCGATACGGGCTCAAGAATGGACGAGGTCATCTTTGAAGAGTTCAAGGGTACCGGCAACATGGAGGTCATCCTGGATCGCAAGCTCGTCGATAAGCGTGTTTTCCCGGCCATCGACATCCAGCGCTCCGGCACTCGTAAGGAAGAGCTGTTGATCCCCAAGGAAGACCTCCAGCGCACCTGGATCCTCCGCAAGGTACTCAACCCGCTCTCGCCCACGGAAGCCATGGAACTCCTTACGGACAAGCTGGCCAAGACCCGCAACAACCAGGAGTTCCTCCACAACATGAGCAGCATCTAGCACTTCGTGCGGTTCTCGGCTTCGCGTCGCTCCTCCCGTTGGTCGGCACAGACTTCTATCCCGACCGACGGGAGGGCCAGGCGAAGCAGTTACACGTCACGAAGTGACCGCTGCCCGCGCAGGGCGCCCGTCCGGCAGGACAAGTCGTTAGTACCCGTTCGCCAGCAGATACTCTTCCGAGACCGTCCATCCAGCCTTCTGCGCCGCCTGCGCCTCGGCATACTTCCCAAGCACATCCACCTCCAGGTTCACGCCCGCACCCACCGTGAGCGTATGCAGCGCCGTCGACTTATAGGTGTGCGGAATAATTGCAATCGAGACGACGTCCCCGGTCAGGTCCGCCACCGTCAGCGAGATCCCCTCCACCGTAATCGACCCCTGCGGCACCACGTACTTCGCCAGCCCCGCAGGAAGCCGCAGCCGCAAGCGCCAGTCGCTCGTATCCGGGTGCGCCGCGTCCAGCGCCTCCAGCGCGAGCAGCGTCCCCACGCCGTCCACATGCCCTTGCACCACATGCCCTCCCAGCGGCGACCCCGCTGGCGTCGGAAGCTCCAGGTTCACCGTCGCACCCGCCGCCAGATGACTCAGCGT
>CAXTRZ010000095.1:8144-8425 GCA_964246715.1 uncultured Acidobacteriaceae bacterium
AGAACTCTCCCGCGCCGATCTCAAGCGCCGTCAGGCACACCCCGGACACCGCCACCGAATCCCCCGTCCGCAGCCGCCCGGCCAACTCTCCCGCGGCAACCGTAATCCGCGTCGGCCCCGACGCATCCGCTGGCGGCGTCACGGCAAGCACCTTACCCGTCGTCTCAATCAATCCAGTAAACATACATCCAGCTTATAAGCTCCAAGGGTCCACGAGCATTCCCGACACGCAAGCATCCGCCCCAAATGTCCTTCGCCTCACCCGCCGCCACTGCGATCAT
>CAXTRZ010000096.1:0-8422 GCA_964246715.1 uncultured Acidobacteriaceae bacterium
GGTCAAGGAATGCTTCTATCTTGCCGTGTCAGCACGGCGAATCTAGACCCTGGTCGCCCTGCACGTCGCAAAAGGGGCTGGTGTTGTGGCCGCTGCGATGCGGGCAAGTGAGGCAAAGCTCCGGCGATGGTGTTTAGGGCGGGGTCTTCGCGGTCGAAATGGTGCATCCGCGAGAGACAGGTAGAGGGTACGTTCAGTGTGGCTCCAAGGGCACCAGAACCTGGTCAGCGTCTCCAGGGGCCGGCCGGCGAATGCTGAGGAAGCCAATTAGAGCAATGTACAAGTAACAGAATGCTGGCAAAACGAAGGAGCGTTGCGGCCCGACGGCGTCGGAAGTCTTCTGGTGGCAAGTGGAATCAGTGCGTCGCCCACGATCGCTACCACCATTAGGCTGAAGCCTTTGCTCGTAAGCGGTCCAAGGTTCCGAATGCCCAGCGTAAAGATCGACGGGAACATAATGGAGTTTGCAAACGCTCACAGCCAATGAGGCAAACATCTCTGTATGACCTTTCGTGAGGATGGTGAGCATCACTAGACATACGGCTGCTACTGCTGAACAGCCAACACGGGTTCGGTGCAAATCCTCCTAAGGACAGCCGAGCCTATGAAGCGACCCGCCATTGCGCCTCCCCAATAAACATGAGATAACTCGCGGCGGTTGCCTTCGTCAACCAGCGATCCTGGATAGACCCATAAAGTTGACGAGCAGACTTCCGATCGAAACCTCCGCCGCCACATACGTAAATTCCTACTGCACCGGCGAGGAGCCATCGCTGCCGGAAAATGCTTTCTTCCGATTCGGGTTCTAAAGCGAAGACCCTGGGGCGGAAATCGCGAGTGATATTAATTTGGGAGTCACGTGGTTTCGACTTCATCAAGGCGAAGAACGTGGCAAGCGAAAGGAGAATTAAGGCCATGCCGAGATAAGGGAGCCTCATTGTGGAGGCTTCCATGGCGTGACACGCATGGCGCACGACCTCGTCATGTTTCTCAAGTGTTCTGGAGCGAGGGGTTTCTCGTCTTTAAGAATCAAGATGAAATCGAGGAACTCAGCGATAAAGGTTCCGACAGAATTGAAAGCTTTCGCCAAATTCAGGCGACTGGAAGCTGTGCTGGCAGGTCGTATGACCGTCACATACGGGTTGACCGCGACCTGAATTGTAGTCATGCCTGCGGCAAGGATCACTAGGGCTGTAAGAAACACGGGAACACGGCCAGGTTTGTAGCTGGGATGAATCCGATAGCATCAATGGCCATAACCACGAGCCCGACCGCCGTAGCTTTCTTGTATCGAAAACGCATAGTCCCCTGCAGGATAGCTGAAATGAAAGTAGGAGGAGAAATGCGAACTTACCAAGCATGGTCTCAGCGTAGCTGAGTTCGAGTGGTTGATTGCCTGCGTTCGCTTGCCGATTGCTTTGCCTGTCATTTCCGCTGTAAGGGCCGACACCTCCAGACTCAAGAAGGAGCTACAAATTGGCATCACACGTCAGCGATACCCGGCCACCTGTAGCCTTGCTGAGCCTAGCAGCCTCGATATTTCTGACTTCCTTGCCTCGTCTAGCCGTCCTTTGTCGGACACGTAGGCGACTGGATGGCGGAATGAGCTACCCGCTGACCTGTGTCTGCATAGCAGACGCTACAGTGACGAGCCGTTGGTGTGAATGACGGAAGTATAGAATTGCGCGCTCAGCTTAGGGGTACGGCGTTGCGTCGCGAAATCCACGTAAACAATTCCGAAGCGCTTACTGTAGCCGTCATTCCATTCGAAATTGTCCAGTAAGCTCCAGAGGAAGTAGCCCTTGATCGGGACTCCTTCCTCGATGGCACGCTTCAATTCTGCCAAGTAATTGCGGAGGTACATGACGCGTCCAATGTCGAGGATTTCGCCGTTCGCGGTCAGTACATCGGCCGCAGAGCAGCCGTTCTCGGTGATGTAGATGGCCTTGGGCTTCCAGATCTGGTTTGCTAAGCGAGTAGCCCATCGGATGCTTTCAGGGCCGACAGTAAGCCACGAGCTAGCCATGTGCGGGAAGTCGGCTGGCGAGGCAACCACTTCGTATCCCACTGACGTTGACGCTGCCCGCACGTATGTTGGGGTGTAGATGTTGAGGCCGAGCATATCGAGCGGTGCGGCAATGGTCTTCATCTGCTCAGGCGTGAAGTGAGGTGCGTCGGCACCAAGCTTCTGCAAATATGCCTCTGTGTACCGCCCCTCGCAGACAGCCGTGAGATAGGGCGCGTTTTCCTCACGCATTGCGCGTGTAGCCGCGGCAACATCACCTAAGGATTGCGTTACAGGCACGACCGCGGTTGGGTTTTCGGCGAGGCCAACGAGGGTTCCGGGAGCAGCCTGCGCCCGGATAGCGCCGACCGCGAGCCCGTGCCCAAGGAGAACATTGTGGGTCAGCTGCGCGAGGCGGCGGGGCCCAACCTGGAGGCCGGGAGCATGCGTGCCGTTGCCGTAACCTAGTTCGACGAAGGTTCGGATCTCATTCATGGTGAGGAAATCGCCCACGCCGGCATGCGAGAGGCGAGCTGCGGTGAAACCCGCGTATTCGGCAAAGGCTTTGGCAGTGTCGAGGCTTTCCCAACCGCCGCGATCCTGCAGCGGTTGCGGCAGGTCCCAGTGGTAGAGCGTGCACAAAGGTTTGATGCCGTGGGCTTTCAGTTCTTCAACGAGATGCAGGTAGAAGTCGAGGCCTTGTGGGTTGGAGATGCTATTTCCCTGCGGAAAGACGCGGGACCAAGAGACCGAGAAGCGAAATGCGCGCACGCCGAGGTCAGCCATTAGTCGAACGTCGTTGCGGTAGCGATTCAGGAAGTCGTCGGCGACATCGCCTGTGTCGCCCTGACTCACCCTGCCGGCGGTGTGCGAAAAGGTGTCCCAGATGGAGGGTCCGCGACCTTCCTTACGCGCTGATCCCTCCACTTGGTACGACGCAGTGGCAGTTCCCCAGAGAAAGCCTGCAGGAAATCCGGAGGCTTCGCCGCCAGGTGAAACAGTAGCCGCCACAGATAACGAAGAAGCGCATGGCGCAGCCGCGGATATTGCTGCGGCTGCGCCGAGACTACTTGCAAAGGTACGTCGTGAAAATAGCCGAGTCATGGGTTCTCTCGATCTGCTTCAGTGATCGATTACTTGACGGTAAGAGGAAAGGTGAAGGATACGAGAATGTTCCCGGCTCCATTGATTGGTACCGCCGTCGTTCCACTAGGGGTGCCGATGAAATTCACCGTCACGTTGGAGGTGCCAATAGGTGTATTGGCGGTGGCGGATCCGCAGCCGCTTAGCCCAATCGTCGTGACTGAGGCGAACGTCAGCAGGATGGCCGCCATCAAGCCTCCAGCAGGCAACTTGCGGCGCAATTTGTGCATGCCGAACAAGAGTAGTCCGCCGAAAGGCAGCAGCAAGCCCGCAACGTTAGTGGGAGGGGGCGTATCGGTTGTGATAGTGAGGGTAACGGTCTGTGGAGGCGTAGCGGTGGTTCCGAAGTAGACGACGCCGGGAGAGAAGCTGCACTGCGTGTTGGCCGGCAGGCCCGCGCACGACATGTCAATGCCGCCGGTATAGCCGCTGATCGGCGTGACCAGGAATGTCGTACTAACCGACCCTGGCGCCGAGACGGTGAGTGCCGTCGGCACATTCGTAGCGTTGTACTGCGGCGCCAGAATCGCGACCGCGACCGGGTTCGAGGTGGAACCTGCAAACCCCGTATCACCGCTGTACGTGGCAACAATCGGATAGGACCCGGTGGGCAGCGTTGTTGAAGTGTAGGTTGCTACACCGGTGGGACCTACAGGCACGTTAGCCGCGATCATTGTTGTGCCCGTGGTGAAGTTGATGGTCCCGGTGGGCTTAGGGGCTTGCAGTGCGGAGGTGACGGTCGCCGTTAGGGTTACGCTGGTTCCAGGCGGGACCGGCGTATTGGCGGAAATGGAAGAATTCAATGTCGTTGTCGTGGTGGCGAAGGCGACCACAACGCTGAGTGCGGTGCCGGTGCTGCTGGCGAAGGTGTTATCGCCACCATAAGTTGCGGTGATAGTGTTGGTGCCACCAGGCAGTCCATTGAAGGTCATACTCGCGGTGCCGTTGGTGAGGACCACGGCAGTGCCATTGTTGACACCATTGACTGCGAACTGGACTGTGCCCGTAGGCGTCCCACCCGTTGCTGTTACGGTAGCACTGACTGTTACTGCCTGGCCGAAGGTGACCGGACCGGTGGGTGACACTTGCGTGAGGGTCAACATCGTGGGCGCAAGGTTGACGCCGGCGCCGGTGAAGGCGACCGTGATGGGTGTGGCGTTCGAGGTAAAGCTAAGGGTGTCTGTGCGGGTGCCGATAGCCGCCGGCTTAAAGGTGCCGGAGACCGCGCAACTGGTGCCTGGGATGAGTGTACCGCCGGCCGAGCAGGCACTTGTCCCGGTTGTGGTGATCGCAAAGTCGGCAGTATTGCCGGACGCTGTATAAAGCGGTAAACCAAACTCAGTGGACAGGTCACCGTTGTCTGAAAGCGTCTCACTTTGCGACGCGCTGGTAGAGTTGATATTGACGCGGCCGAAGGACAGCGTGCAGGCGGTGCGTTGCAGCTTTACGACAGCAGGCGCGCCGGAGTCAGCAATGTAGAGGTTGCCGAGGCTATCGGCCGCAAGGGACGCGGGCGTGGTGAGACCAATGCCTAGGCGAGTAGTGGCGTTTGTATTGAACGCTCCGTTGCTGAAGGGGATGCGCAGAATTGTAGCGACGCCTGTTTGTTGAACGTACAGCGTACCTGAATCATCGACGGCAAGAGCTCCAGGCGCGGTAAATCCCGAGGCTATGACGAAGGATGCGCCAGTGGCTGAGATTTCGGTGATGGTGCCGGCTGTGCTGTCAGCGACAAAGAGATCTCCTGCAGCATCGAACGCGAGACCCGAGGGTGCGGTAAATGCAGCACCTATTGTGGCCTTTTGGAGCGGGTTGAGCGTGCCGCCTTCGTTAGGAACGCGAAGAACGTTCCCGGCACCAGTGTTCGCGATATACAGGTCGCCGTTGTTCGAAATGGCAACGGCGGTCGGCGCGTTCAGACCGGCGACGCTCACCGCCGCTGTGCCATATAAGGTACCCGAGTATGGGATCGATACGACCGTGTTTGCACCCTTGTTCACGGCGTACACCGTTCCGCCTGAGTCGATGACTAGCCCAGCCGGCTGTGTCAAACCCGTCGCGACGGTCATACCTGTCGTGCTGCCAGGAGCAAAGTACGAGATGGTGCCCGCCGTCTTGTCTGCGACCACGATACCCCCGGATGCGCCAACGGCGATGCCGTCCGGAGCGGTGAACCCAGTACCAAGCGTCGTCTGCGTGCCGGGATCGGCTACGAGTCCAGCGCCAGAACCCTGAACCGACACTTGCAAAGAACCGATGGTGCCGATCGCTGAAGAAAGGATCACTGCACCATTACGGACACCGATTGCAGACGGCGTCTCCGTGAGAATCAGCGTGCACGTTGCGCCGGCGGCGTATGCCTGTCCGACGGTGCAGCTTCCCGTTCCAGCACTGGCAAGTTCGGTGGAATTACCGCTGCCTACCGCAAAGCGGATGCCTGTCAAAGTTTGTGCACTGTTGAAGACGACAGCGGCCGTCTGTGGCGCGGAGGTTACTCCTACTGCGGTGGTGGGAAAAGGCAAGCTGCCGGACAAATTGCGGAAAATGTTGGTCCCGTCTGGGGTGGTGTAGAGCGTGCCATTGGGTGCAATGCCAATGTCATTGGCAGATGAAGAAGGGAGAACAGTGAAGGTCTGCGCACCGGAGAGGGCACCATTAAGAAACGGAACCTCCATGACGGTACTGTTCGTGGACACGAAGACGTTTCCGAATGTATCAGAGCGTAGCCCGTTGATAGCGCTGAAGGTATACGCAACAGCGACAGGGGCCGCGGCACCTATGGGCAAGCTGTACAGAGTGCCGCCCGTCGAGTAGGCGATGTCCCCTGTGGTATCCACGGCGACGCGTGAGTTCGCGTCAAGCGTTACGCCCGCAACGATCGTGCATACGCCTGCCTGCGTGATCTTGAACAGCGGCGTCTCATTCTGGCCTCCAACGTAGACGTTGCGTGCTCCGTCTACTGCCACCGATTGTGTCCCAAGGTAATAGCCGTCGATCGTATTGCAGGACGATACAATATCAACAGCCGTTCCGCCACCTGCGGGCACTTGCCATAAGTGACCGTGATAATCGGTGGTGTAAGCAAAGCCAGCGTTATCAACCGCGACCCCTTTGGGGTACGACAGCGTGCCTCCGCCGATTAGGGTGATCTGCGCGCCGCCGCCTGCGGGGTCTTCTACAAAGTTGCCGTCGCCCGGACGCGTGAAGAACAGGTTTCCCGCCGCGTCCGCCGCAAGGGCGAGTGTGGCGTTGCCATTGCTATACGCCAGAGTCTGGGAGGAGGTCGCGACGGCAGGTGCAGTGAAGGTCTGCGCAGAAGCATGCCGTGTGACGAGTCCGCTGAGGCAGGCGAAAAGCGAAAGCGAAATGAGCGACGTGACTTTGTTCAAGAGCATAGCTTCCTCTTTATCCTGGTGCTTAGAAGTTGTATTTGACTGCGATCTCGACAACGCGCCGGCCTACCTTGTAGGTGCTGGATCCAAACCCCGTGCTTGGTGTGGCGAGCGAGGGAGAGGCCAGTTCGCCGCCCGTGTTTAGGTTGCTCAGATTGAGAGAAACCTGCTGCGGAAAGGAGGTGCTAAAGGTATTGAGCGGATGATTGAGGAAATTGAACCCGGCCAGGCGAATCTGCAGGTTGCGTGCGTCCTTCATTGCGAAGGTCTTGGCCACCGTCAAGTCCGTGTTAAAGACGGCGGGGCTATGCAGATAGGGGAAATTGAACGAGCCATTCTGCCCGATCTGGGGAAGTTGAAAGCAATTCCCGTTGATGAACTGGTTCTTGCTGGTGTGAACCGAAGGATCGCAGGTAAGCACCGGCTGCAGCAGCACATCGGGGGTCCCCAGGAAGACCTTGTCGTCCACGTTCAACTGATTTGGGCTGCCCGGCGCTCCCAGCTTTCCTTGCAAGTTAAGGTTGGGGGAGTAGGTCGCCTGTAAGTTGGCACCACTCTGCAAGCCTGTAATTCCTGAGATAAGCCAACCGTCGGCGAGGGCGGCCAGTAGGTGCCGGCCCTTGAACGGATCGCCAAAGTTCATGGCATAGCTGGCGTTGAAGATGTGTGTGTGGTCGAACGACAGAGGCCCGTAGTTATTGCGCAGATTGGTAGCATCGCTGGCATTCCCGTTGTAATATCCATCGCGGATACCCAGCGCCTTACTCCACGTGTAATTAAGACCATAGGTCAGACGCCCGCTCTGCTTGTTGTACGAGGTCTGCAACCCGTTATAGAACGAGTAAAGAATGTGGCGCGGGACGTCGATGTTGCCGTACTGCGGATAGGGGCGGTATTGGTTGATCTGCGCGGTGCCGAGGCCGTCGATAAGGCCAAGCGGAACAACCGCTCCGGTGACCGGGTTTGGGCGAAAGAACGCGCCCAGCGGAACAGGGTTGACGTTCTGCAGTGTGGTGCTCAGGACGTTGACGTTTTGTGCCGTCAGGTCCGCACCGTGGTTGCCCGTATAGCTGATTTCGAACACGGCGCCCTTCGGCATCTGCTGATCGACAGTAAAACTGTAGGTATAGGTGAGGGGCTGCTGGTCGTCTCCCTTTTGCAGGCCGTAGGCGTTAACCGATAAGCCATTCTGATAGTTGCCTGCCCCCACATTTCCGCCTCCGCTTGCGCCGACGTACTGCAGGCTGCTGAGCCGCACCCCTGCGCCTCCGCTCACAGCTGCGACCTGCACGCCTTCGGCCAGCGCCGCTGCCTGCTGCACTACGTTGTAGTTGTCGTGATTGCGATACATGCCCCAGCCACCGCGAGCAACTGTTTTGCCGTTGCCTTGGAAGTCATACGAGATACCGACTCGAGGCTCTATGAATGCGAACCGTGAAGGTACACCGGAGGTCGGTACGCTGGAATTGATCCCGTGCCAGGTGAAGCCCGGTACGGCGGAACCGCTGGTGAGAGTCGACGGGTCGAACACAGCTATCCCGATGCCATGCTTATCGTTCCATGATCCCAGGTGCTCCAAACGCATGCCGAGGTCCAGGCTGAGCCTGGGGTTTACCTTCCAGGTGTCCGTAACATAGCCGTCGATGTTCCAGAAGTAGAGGTTCTGGATCGGGACGAAGTTCTGCTGGCTGTACTGCTCGATTAGCCCTTCATAGAAGTTCGCGGTGTAATTGCCAGAGCTGTGAATGAGCGTACCGGCAGGGTCGGAGTCTACGAACGTCGAGCCATAATAGTAGTCGGCAATCTGGCCGTTGGTACTGGAGGTGGAAGGGAGCAGGCGCTGATTGTTGGTGACTTGCTGGGCGTATACGCCGGCTTTTAG
>CAXTRZ010000097.1:0-1466 GCA_964246715.1 uncultured Acidobacteriaceae bacterium
TCGCAATCGTAATGCACTGGAGCGCCTACGGGCTCAACGACCCCAGACTCATCGCGCTTGAAACAAACCGCTGGCACAGGCTCGCCGCGCTCTCCACATCCTCCAGCGCCACCTCCGCCCCCGCCGGCCTGATCGCCAGCAGATCCCGCAACACTGCCGGCTCGCGAGCCACCAGATCTTGCGTGTAAATCGCAAACGCCGCCGCTGAATCAGCCGGAACCATCTGTGCTCTTGTGCTTCCCATCGCCGTCTGCAGCGCCTTCACCGTTGCCGGCTGCCACGCATGAGGCTCGGACGTATCGCTCTTCCGGAACCTCACCCACCCATAGTCCGGCAGGTCCGCCATCGGCAGCTCGACATCCATCCACCCCGCCCGCAACGCCTTATCCAGCTCCGCAAACCCTATCCCTGACAACGGCGCAGGCGTCCCCGGAAAGCACCGGTTCACCACACTTGCGTGCAGCCCCAGAATGTCGAACAGATGCGCGTTCCGGTAGCTATCCACCACGGAAATCCCCATCTTCGACATCACTTTCGCCAGCCCCGCGTCGAAGCTCTTCAGCATCTTCTTCTCCGCTGCCGCCGGCTCCTCCGCAAAGACCGCACGCGCCGTCTCAAGCGCGAGCCACGGACACACCGCCCCCGCGCCATACCCAATCAAGATCGCCGCATGATGGATATCCCGGCAGTCTCCTGCCTCCACCGCCAGACCCGCATGCGTCCGCAACCCGGCCTGCACCAGCGCCTGATGCACCGCACCGGTCGCCATCGCCATCGGCAGCGGAATCTTTGCCGCCCCCGCACTCACCGGAGTAGCCGCACGATCGCTCAGCAGCAGTATCTGCGCTCCATCACGCACAATTGCAATCGCCTCCGCACACACCGCATCCAGCCCCTCAACCAGCGTCTGCTCCGCCTCATACACGCATTGCAGCTCCGCAAACCGAAGCTCATCCGCATGAGGAAACTTACCTGCGCGCAGCGCCGCAACCTGATCCAGCGATAAGAACGGCGACCCCAGCGACACCCCCGCCAGCCGCGAACTCTTATCCAGCATGTGCGACCATGGCCCCAGCCGTGTATGCAAGCTCACCACCACAGCCTCGCGCAGCGGATCAATCGCCGGGTTCGTCACCTGCGCAAACCGCTGCCGAAAGTACGCATACACCGGCCGCGGAGCTCGCGCCAGAAACGCCAGCGGCGAGTCATCCCCCATCGACCACACCGCATCCTTACCCTCCGCCGCCATCGGCTGCAGAATCATCTTCACGTCTTCGCGCGTATACCCAAACCCACGCTGCATCTGCCGCAGTATCTCCGCCGGCATCGCCTCCGCCGCATGCTCCGGGGCAAACGGAATCGTATCCAGCAGCGTCGCATAGGACGCACTCTCATCGAACATCTTCAGCAGCTCATCGTTCTCATACATCGTGCCGTTCACGACATCCACTACCAGCATCTGTCCC
>CAXTRZ010000097.1:1476-3809 GCA_964246715.1 uncultured Acidobacteriaceae bacterium
CCAGCGCCGCGCCCACCACATGCCCATCGCTGAACGCAATCGCCGCCGGCCCATCCCACGGCTCCACGCAATCCGCGTTGTAACTCAGAAATGTAGAAACCTTCCGCGCATCGACCGCCGGTGGCATCAGGATCCGCACCGCCTCGCTGATCGATCGTCCATTCTTCGCCACCAACTCAACCGCCTCATCCAGGCTCGTTGAATCCGTCCCTCCCTTCGTCAGCACCGGCTTGCACTCATCCGGCAGCGTCGCATCCCGAGCCTCCATGCGCGCCCGGTTCCCCCATACCGTGTTGATCTCGCCGTTGTGCGCCAGCCTCCGCGCCGGCTGCGCCCGATGCCACGTCGGCGTCGTGTTCGTCGCATACCGCTGGTGAAAGATCGTAAACGGAGTCACATACTCGGCCTTCTTCAAGTCCGGATAAAACTCCGGCAGCAGCGCTCCGCTGCACATCGCCTTGTACACCAGCGTCCGTGTGGACAGCGAGCACACATACCCCTTCACCTCGCCCACCTCATGCCTCCGCTCAAACTCCTTTCGAGCCAGATACAGCCGCTTCTCCATCGAAGGCCCTTCAGCCCCAATCTCCCGCGCATCCTCCACCAGGACCTGCCGAATGCCCGGCATCGCCTCCAGCGCAATGCGTCCCAGCGCACTCGGAACCACCGGCACATTCCGCCATCCCAGCACCGTCAGTGCCTGATGCTGCAAACATTCCTCAAGCACCGCCTCCACCTGAGGCGCATCCGCATCCAGGTCGGTCGGAATAAAAACCATTCCAACCCCAAGCCGCTTCTCCTCAGTCAGCGTCAGCCCCATCTCCTGAAGCAGCAACGCTCGAGGAACCGCCGTCATCAATCCCACGCCATCGCTGCTCTTGCCGTCCGCCGCCGTCGCCCCACGATGCGCCAGCCGACCCAGCGCCGTCAGCGCATGCACTAAAATCTCATGAGACGCCACCCGCGTCGTCGTCGCCACGAAACCCACCCCGCAGGAGTCATGATCAAACCGCTCGTCAATCAACGAGTTGAACGGCGACAGACCCAGCGAAATCTCTGCCGGGTCGCGCGAGAGAGTCGGTTCCCCTACCCCACCGGAACGGCGGAGAGCATCCTGCAAAAAGTCTTCCATAGCTCACTATATACAACAGCAGAAATCCAGAAAGCTTATGCCCAGCTCGTTCCAAACAACTTCCGGCACAAAAACTTGACAAATCTAACAGCGCATATTTATACATAATTATGTAACTTTATACATCAGCATTTGCAGTTACCCTTAGACCCTCTTTGCTGTTGTTCGTTCCTTCCCGCCTTTTCTTCTTCATCCCCGTACGCCTTGCTTTGTCGCACGACCACGATCCATGAAGCACAAGCGCCATTCCGTCATCCGCGAGCTCCTCGATCACAGCCCCATCCCCAGCCAGGATGAGCTTCGTCGCCGTCTCGCCACGCGCGGCCACAAGGTCACCCAGGCCACCCTCTCGCGAGACATCCATGAGCTTCGTCTCCTCAAGGGTCCGGGCGGATACTCCTCCCCCGCATCGAACTATGGAGATGACGATACCCCCGGCATCCGCGATGTCCTCCGCGGCTTTGGCCTTGAAGCCCGCCAGGCCCTCAACCAGATCGTCCTCATCACCACCACCGGCGGAGCCCAGCCCGTTGCCGCAGGCATCGACTATGAAGACTGGCCCGAGGTCGTCGGAACCATCGCCGGAGATGACACCGTATTAATCATCTGCCCTGACCATAAGCAGGCAGAGACGCTGAAGAAAAGAATTGAGGTCTACCTTGGCTGACCCAACGCCAAATCCCATCCGCACCGCCGTCGCGGGAGTCGGCGGATACTCCGGCGGTGAACTTGCGCGTCTGCTCCTCGCCCACCCGCGCCTCAAGGACACCCCCCCGCTCTTCCTCGGTCGCGCCGGGGAGACCACCGCCTCCACGCCGCTCGAAGACCTTCACCCCCAGCTCGCCCGCGGCCGCAGCGAGCTACTTCCGCCCGTCCCCCCCTTCTCCTGGGATCTCGTCGCTGAGCGCGAGATCGATCTCGTCTTTCTCGCCCTCCCGCATGAAGCCTCCCGTGAGGACGTTCCCGCTTGGCTCGCCCACAACGTCAAGGTCGTCGACCTCAGTGGAGCCTGGCGCCTCAACGACGCCGCCAACCGCGCGATCTACAACTTCTCCGACGCTGACCCCGCCGCCGCAGCCGCACTCCAATCCGAAGCCGTCTTCGGCGCCCCAGAGCTCCACGCCGCCGCAATCGCCAAGGCCCGCCTCGTCGCCAATCCCGGCTGTTACGCGACCGGGGCCATCGCCCTGCTGCGGCCGCT
>CAXTRZ010000097.1:3819-7594 GCA_964246715.1 uncultured Acidobacteriaceae bacterium
TAGCACCTCCGTTATCCTGCCCCTCGCGCCCTTACTGCGCGCCGGCGTCATCGACATAGACCACGGCATCATCGCAGACTCTAAATCCGGCGTCAGCGGCGCAGGCAAAAAGCCCACCGCCAAGACCCACTTCATGGCCGCGGCCGATAACCTTTCCGCCTACAACGTCTTTGCCCATCGCCACACCGGCGAGCTCCTCGAGCAGCTCCATATCGACTCCGCGCAGATCCAGTTCACCCCGCACCTGCTTCCCATTCCGCGCGGCATTCTCTCCACCATCTACGTCCGTCTTTCTCATAAAATGGATGCAGCAGAGATCGCCGGCATCCTGCGAGCTTTCTTCGCCGCCGCACCCATGGTGCGCGTCCGTTTCACACTTCCCGCCATTCAGGACGTCGTGCACACCAACTACTGCGACATCGGCTTCCAGCTCGCGCCCGACGGCCGGCGTCTCGTCCTCGTCAGTTGTCTCGACAACCTGCTCAAAGGCGCATCCGGCCAGGCCGTACAGAACATGAACCTGATATGCGGCTTCAACCAAGAGGAAGGCCTGCTATGAAGTTCGTCGTCAAGCTCGGAGGCGCAACCCTCGAAGACAAAAAGCTCCTAGACCTCGCAGGCAAGGCCATCCACGACCTCGTTCAGGACGGTCATCAGGTTGCCGTCGTCCACGGCGGTGGCGTCCAGCTTACCCGTACCCTCGCCCAGATGGGCAAGAAGTCTGAGTTCATCTCCGGCCTTCGCATCACGGATGCCGAGACCCGCGACGCCGCCCTGATGGTCCTCGCCGGCCGCGTCAACAAGTCGCTCGTCGCAGCCCTTGGGCAGCACGGCCAGTCCGCCATGGGCCTCTCCGGCGGCGATGGCCACGTCTTCCGCGCCCGCAAGAAGAAGACCAACCCGGACCTCGGCTTCGTTGGCGAGATTGCCTCCACCGACCCCCGCTGGCTTGATGCGATCTGGAAGATGGGAGCCGTCCCCGTCATCAGCTCCATCGCTCTTGGCTTTGACGGCGAGTACTACAACATCAACGCCGATGAAATGGCCTCCGCCTGCGCCGTCGCCACCAAGGCCGACGCCCTCGTCTTCCTCACGGACGTCCCCGGCGTCAAAGGAGCGGACGGACAGGTCATGCGCTGGCTCACCCTCGCGCAGGTCCCGGACATGGAGCGCAGCGCCGTCATCTCCGGCGGCATGCTCCCCAAACTCAACGCCTGCAAGGTCGCTCTGCTGCACGGCGTCAAGCGTGTTCGCATCCTTCCGGCCGAGGCCGCAGCCTCGCTCCCGGATCTCATCTCTTCCCGCGTCAACGATGGTACGGAGGTCATGGTCGCATGAGACTTGAATCCCTGCAGGCAGCCGAGAAAAAGCTGCTGCTCAACACCTATGAACGGAATCCCATCCTCTTCGTGGACGGGCACGACGTCTTCCTCACCGACGAGAATGGAAACGACTACCTCGACCTCCTCAGCGGCATCGGCTGCTCCGCGCTCGGCTACTCTAGCCCCGCTATCCAGCAGACCATCGCCGCCCAGTCCGCCAAGCTCATCCACTCCTCCAACCTCTTCTACACCGAGCACACCGCCGATCTCGCCCTGCGCCTCACCGAGCTCTCCGGCCTCGACCGTGTCTTCTTCTCCAACTCCGGCACCGAGGCCTGGGAAGCAGCCCTCAAGCTCGCCCGCGCCCACGCCCTCAAGCTCCGCAATGAAGGCGGCTCGCTCGGCACCAAGTTCCTCGCGCTCGAGCACAGCTTTCATGGCCGCACCATGGGCTCGGTCGCCACCACCCAGAAGCTCGCCTACCGCGTCCCCTTTGCTCCCGTCATGCCGGAGGTTGAGTTCGTCCAATTCAACGACGTCGAAGACCTGAAAGCCAAGTTCTCGTCTGGTTCAGGCACAGACGTCTGCGGCATCCTCATTGAATCCATCCAGGGCGAAGGTGGCATCCATCCCGTCTCGCAGGAGTTCTTCGCCGCCGCTCGCGCCCTCTGCGACTCCACCGGCTCGCTCCTCATCGCCGACGAGATCCAGTGCGGCTTCGCACGCACCGGAAAGTGGTTCGGCTACCAGCACTTCGGCATCCTTCCGGACGTCACCACCCTCGCCAAGCCCCTTGCCGGTGGCCTGCCCATCGGCGCCATGCTCTGCACGGAGCGCGCAGCCTCATCCATCACCCCCGGCATGCACGGTACCACCTTCGGCGGAGGCCCACTCGTGACCGCGGTCGCCATCGCCGTCATCGACGAGATCAAACACACCAACCTCCTCGATCACATCACCGAGGTAGGCGCCTACTTCATGGCCCAACTCAACCTCCTCGCCGGTAAGCACTCCGCCATTAAGCAAGTCCGCGGCAAGGGCCTCATGATCGGCTGCGAGCTCAACTCCGCGGACCTCGCCAGGACCATCGCGGCAGACCTGCTCGCCCGCCACATCATCATCAATCGCACCAGCGAGACCGTCCTTCGCTTCCTGCCTCCGTACATCCTCCAGAGATCCCACGTCGACACCCTCATCACCGCGCTCGACGAGCTCCTCACCCTCCACACCGCAAAGACGGATTACGTCGCATCCGGAGAACACATCCATGGGTAGCAAAACTATCGTCCTCCCCAAAGCCGAGTCCGGCCCCGCCCTCGGCATCCTTCCGGATACCGCCTTCAATGAGGCCAACAAGCGCCTCAATGGCCGCGACCTCTGCTCCATCTCAGACCTCTCCGTCGCCGAAATGGCCGCCATCATGGAGCTCGGCCACACCGTCAAGGCTAACCCGGAGGACTTCCGCCACGCCCTCGACGCCAAGCAGATGGTCCTCTTCTTTGAGAAGGCTAGCCTCCGCACCCGCCTCACCTTTGAGGCCGCCATCAACACCCTAGGCGGCAACGCCATCTTCGTCGACCAGACTCAGTCCCCCCTCGGTGAGCGCGAATCCCTCCCCGACATGGCCCACAACATCGAGCGCTGGATGAACCTCATCGTCCTCCGCACCTACGCCCACGAGACCATCACCGAGTTCGCCGCCTGCTCCCGCGTCCCTGTCATCAACGCTCTCTCCGACCTCGAGCACCCCTGCCAGGCCATCGCCGACTTCCTCACCATTGAAGAGCGCTTCGGCTCCGCCCAGGGCCTCCACTTCACCTACGTCGGCGACGGCAACAACGTCTGCCACTCGCTCATGCTCACCGCCGCGCAACTCGGCGCGCACTGCCCCGTCGCCACTCCCAAAGCCTTCGTCCCCAAACTCGACATCATCCACAAAGCCATTGAAATCTCCGAGCAGACCGGCGGCTCCATCACCCTGCTCAACGACCCCATCAAGGCCGTCACCGGAGCCGATGCCGTCTACACCGACGTCTGCACCTCCATGGGCTTCGAGCACGAAGCCACCAAGCGAGCCCCCATCTTCAAGCCCTACCAGGTCAACGAGACCCTCATGTCCTACGCTCAGCCGGACGCCGTCTTCATGCACTGCCTCCCCGCCCACCGCAACGCGGAGGTCACAGACGCCGTCCTCGACGGCCCCCAGTCCGTCGTCTTCGAGCAAGCCGAAAACCGCCTTCACGCCCAGAAGGCCCTGCTCCTCATGCTCCTCGGCGGCGGCAAGCGCCTCCAAAGCAGCCGCGAACGCAACAACCCCGCCCGACGCCGCTAGAACCACACCGTTTACTTAAGGGCACGGCTTCAGCCGTGCCAGTAGCCCCGCTTAGAACCGCGGCTTTAGCCGCTGAGGTACGTCTCTCATGTCCGTCATTCTCGAATCGCTGCCTCTACGC
>CAXTRZ010000097.1:7604-8396 GCA_964246715.1 uncultured Acidobacteriaceae bacterium
CAATAGACATTGGCTCCGGCCACGGAAAGGTCCTACCGCATGTCCGTAATCCTCGAATCCCTCCCGCTCCACCAAAAAGTCGGCATCGCCTTCTCCGGCGGCCTCGACACCTCCGCCGCCCTCCACTGGATGAAACAAAAAGGCGCCCTCCCGTACGCCTATACAGCGAACTTAGGCCAGCCCGACGAAACCGACTACGACGCCATCCCCCGCAAGGCCCTCGAGTATGGCGCACTCAAAGCCCGCCTCATCGACTGCCGCCTCCCCCTCGTCCGCGAAGGCCTCGCCGCGCTCCAGGCCGGAGCCTTCCACATCACCACCGCCGGCGTCACCTACTTCAACACCACCCCCATCGGCCGCGCTGTCACCGGCACCATGCTCGTCACCGCCATGAAGGAAGACGACGTCAACATCTGGGGCGACGGCAGCACCTTCAAGGGCAACGACATCGAGCGCTTCTACCGCTACGGCCTCCTCGTCAACCCCTCGCTCAAGGTCTACAAACCCTGGCTCGACCCCACCTTCATCGACGAGCTCGGCGGCCGCGCCGAGATGTCCGCCTTCCTGCAAAAGTACGGCTTCGGTTACAAAATGTCCGCCGAAAAAGCCTACTCCACTGACTCCAACATCCTCGGCGCAACCCACGAAGCCAAAGACCTGGAGTTTCTCACTTCATCAATCAAGATCGTCGCTCCCATCATGGGCACCGCCTTCTGGAGCGACGACACCCCCATCAAAAAAGAAGAAGTAACCATCCGCTTTGAAGAAGGTTTCCCCGTAGCCCTCAACGGC
>CAXTRZ010000098.1:0-8300 GCA_964246715.1 uncultured Acidobacteriaceae bacterium
GGGGAAGATCGCGCGCAGCAGGTGACTCGGGCGCCGGCGGTGACGGTCGATGGCGGGGCGGAGAATCCCTGCGTGATTGCGCTGCCGGGGCATGCGGTTTCGACGCCGCAGGCGTTCCGGGATTGGGATGCGCTATTGGCCGGACAGGACAGTAATTCCCGCAGTGATTTGCACAATTCTCCGGTTCACGATACTCTAGAGAAGTTGAGCCGCACCTATGCGTCTGTCTTTGGGGCAGTTGATCGAGACAAACAGCAGTCCGGCGCCTCCGGTATCTTTCCCGAACCGAGTTCTGCCCCTCTTTTGAGAGAACAAGAGCAGAACAGCCCTGAGAACCTGCAGGGACCCTCTGGTGAGCAACTTCACCCTGGCACGATCCTGGACACACATCCGGAATCGAACGGACAGCGAGGCGGATTTGAGGATGATCTGGCCGAGAACACCCTTCTCGCGCTTGTCCGCACCGGGATTGAAAACGACTTTGAAACGGTCGTCTTTCCTCAGTATCCCTCCCTGCGTGAGATCAAGCGACAATTGATGGGATTCTCCGACGAGGGGAACGCTGCACTGTACGCGGCACTCTCCGGCTCCGGCTCCGCTCTGTTTGGTCTTTACCGGACCCAGGCACACGCGGATGCCGCTCAACAAAGGCTTCAGCAGCATGGCGTCGAGGCACTTGTCACGAAGACTCTGCCGCGCCCTCTCTACTGGAGCGCAATGTTCGCAGCGTGAATTTACCGGCAGAATCCGGCGGTTGCAAGTTGCCGGAGCGCTGGTGATTACTGGGCGATCGACTAATGGTAGGTCAGGTGCCTTTGGAGCATCTAGTCTAGGTTCGAATCCTAGTCGCCCAGCCAAGCAAGCTGGGGATCGAACACCGAGTCGCTCTCGCGCCAGCGGCATCCAATCAGCAGGCAAAGCGCTTGCAAGGTGGAAGCCAAATCAGGATTATTTTCGGGGCCGCAATTCGGCCCTGGCGGTAAAAGCATTGGCACTATGCGCGGAAATACCGCGAGCGGTAACAGAGCAGCACAAGAGGAACAGAAGTCTGAACCGGACAAACAGCCGGCGCAGCAAGCAGCAGAGATTCACCAAGGTCAACCAGCCTGGAGGGTTTCAAACGTGAGTGACAGAAACACGACTGCGGTTCTTCCCCCTGATTTAGCGCGGGACGACGAGATGATGAAGCAGAGCTCGGACGTCCTGCAAGCACCTGCAACATCCCCTGTCCCATCGCTTACAGCGATAGGACAGGCAGGCCAAGCGAAGGCCGCGCCGGAGAGAAAACGCTCCGGGCGGCTGAGCGAGGCGAAGCGGTTCAAGATCTTCTCCGGCTTTGCAAATAGGCCGCTAGCTGAAGAGGTCTGCAAGTTTGTGGGCGTGCCGCTGGGCGAGACCAAGATGCAACGGTTCTCCGACGGCGAGATCTACTTCCAACTGCTCGAAAACGTTCGCGGCGCGGACGTATTTGTGATTCAGCCAACCTGCTATCCGGTGGATGAACATGTTCTCGAACTGCTGATCATGATCGACGCGTTGAAGCGGGCGTCCGCTTCCCGTATCACGGTTGTGATCCCGTACTACGGCTATGCGCGGCAGGACAGAAAAGACCGTCCGCGCGTGGCGATCAGTTCCAAGCTCGTCGCGGATATCCTCCAGACAGCCGGCGCAAACCGCGCGCTGCTGGTTGATCTTCACGCCGCGCAGATACAAGGCTTCTTCAATATTCCGGTGGATCACCTGTTTGCCAGCCCGGTGCTGGTGGGATACTTCCGGGATCTGAACCTGCCGAACCTGACCGTGGTAAGTCCGGATGCAGGCGGCGTGGAGCGGGCGAGATTCTTCGCGAAGAAGCTGGACGTTCCGTTGGCAATCGTCGACAAGCGACGCACCGACATTAACGTCACCGAAGTGATGAATGTCATTGGGGATGTGCGCGGGCGAACCTGCCTTATCCTGGACGACATCATTGATACAGCCGGCACGCTGGTCAAGACGGTTGACGCGCTGCTGGCCCAGGGAGCGGCGAAGGTGTATGCCTGCGCATCGCACCCGGTGCTCTCCGGACCGGCCGTGGAGCGCATTGCAGGGTCAAGACTGGAACAACTGGTCGTGACGAATACGATCCCGCTGCGGGAGGATGCGCAGAGGGTGGAGAAGATCAAAGTGCTTTCGATCGCCGGGCTTCTGGGACGCGCGATCGAGAGTATTCACATGGAGACCAGCGTTTCAACGCTGTTCAACTAGAGTCGGTTGTCAGTTCTGCGTTGTCAGTCGTTCGTAGAGACTGGCTGTGGGATTGCTTCCGCGGAACGGAAAGACTAACCAGGCGGAACATGCCGCAAACGGAGCGAGGAGTTGATCCTTGTGCCCGAAAGGAAAGAACATGGCCTCACAGAAGTTTGACGCAGTGGTCGCGACGCCGCGTACCGGCACGTTCAACAAGAACCATGCGCGGCGGGTGCGCGTGGAAGGCAAGATTCCGGCCGTGGTGTATGGCGCGGGACAGGATGCGGTAGCGGTGGCCGTCGATCCGAAGATTGTGACGAAGATTTTGCACTCCGAGTCCGGGCACAACACCATCTTCGACCTGAACGTCGAGGGCGCGACGCTGGTGAAGGCGATGATTGTGGACTGGCAGCATGAGCCGATCAAGGGCAAGCTGCTGCATGTGGACTTCAAGCGGATCGCGATGGATAAGGCGATGCGCGTGTCGGTGCCGGTTCAGCTTTCAGGCGTACCCGCGGGCGTAAAGACGGCGGGCGGCGTGCTCGACCAGATTATGCGTGAGGTGGAGATTGAGTGCCTGCCGAGCGATATTCCGGACCACCTGGATGTGGATGTGAGCAATCTGGAGATGTACGGCGCGATCCATGTGTCCGACCTGCCGCATATGGGGTCAATCAAGTACCTGGCCGACGAGACGGCGCTGGTGGCGCACGTGACCGAGATCAAGGAAGAGGCTGCCGCGGAGGTTGCCGCTCCGGCGGTTGCTGAGCCTGAGGTCGCGAAGAAGGGCAAGGGCGATGCGGCTGCCGCTGCTGCTCCGGCGGCGGATGCCAAGGCGGCTCCGAAGAAGAAGTAGAAGCAAGTTGTCCGCTGACCGTTCTCCTTTGTCAGGAAAGACGGAGAGGAGAACGGTTAACGGAGGACGGAGAACTGGAAGCACGTGAAGCTGATTGTCGGTCTTGGAAATCCTGGAATCGAGTATCAGCAGACGCCGCATAATGCGGGCTTCATGGCCATCGACCGAATGGCGGAGGGCTGCGGGGTAGTGGTGGCAAATCGCAGAGGCCGGGCGTTGACGGCAAAGGCGATGCTGGCAGGAGAGGAGGTTCTGCTGGCGAAGCCGGAGACGTTCATGAACCTGAGCGGGCTTTCTGTGGCAGCGCTGCTGTATGAGTTGGAGATTGGCGTCAAGGATCTGATCGTGCTGTACGACGAGCTTGCGATTCCGCTGGGACAACTTCGCATACGGGAGCGAGGGTCGGCGGGAGGGCATAACGGGGTGAAGTCGATCTCGGGCACGCTGGGCACGGAGGAGTGGACTCGCATCCGGATTGGCGTGGGCAAGCTGGCCACCGGGACTGGGCGCGAGGGCTTCAGAGTCGCAAGGGCGGGAGGAACGGAGTATCTCCTTTCGCCGATGCGCAGAATGCAGTTGCAGGAGCTGGACGTGGCGCTCGACCAGGCGGTACGCGCGGTCGAGATGCTGTTGGTGCAGGGCGTCGGCAAGGCCATGAATGAGTTTAATCGTAAGGTCATCGGCGAGGCTGATGACCCCAAGGGGTAAGGCAGTACGAGGCAGGCCGGAGGCGATGCAGGCGTCGCAGCCGGACTAAACGCAACATTCCAAACCGGTTGCCGATCAGTAAGACTGGCACGGTGCGAAGCAGAACTTCGCAGAAAGAAGTGCAATGAATCGTTCCTACGAAATTATGTTCATCGTCCGCCCGGACGTTGAAGAGGTTGACCTCGATAAGCTCATCGAAGGATTCCAGAAGAACGTCACGGATGGCGGCGGCGAGGTGAAGGCCACCGAGAAGATGGGGCGGCGGCGGCTGGCCTATACGGTTCGGAAGTTCAACGACGGATTTTATGTGCTGCTGACGATCGCGGCGGAGGGCAAGCTGATTACCGAGATCGAGCGCCGTCTGCGGGTGTCTGAGCAGGTGATTAAGTTCATCACGGTTCGCATGGATGAGGAAGAGAAGCGGCTGGCGAAGATCAAGGCGCACCGCGATACGCATGTGAAGCGCAGCGCGATTCCGGTACAGCAGCCGCAGACCGCGGCGGTCTCGATTGAGGCGTCCGCTGAGCCAAGCACCCCGCCGGAGCCGCCCGCGGTTGCGTCTTCCGAGGCCCCGGCTGAGGCTGAGGTTACGGCTTAACAGTCTTGTTTTCTTCGCTGAGGCTAGGCTTTGGCGGGTTGAGGTACCACGCTTTGTCTGTGCTTCCGCTGTCCCAGATGTTGGGCGGTGATCAGAGACTCCACTGCGGGTCTGGAGCGCGGGTCAAGCTTAACGGTGATTTGAAAGGATTTACGATCATGGCTGACGAAACGAATGCAACCGAGCAACAGTCTGCTCCCGCAGCCGCTCCTCAAGAGCGCGCTCCTTACGTGCCCCGGACGCCGCGTCCGGCGGGTGGACCGGGTGGTTCAGGCGGCCCCGGCGCGGGCGGACCTCGCCCCGCGGGTGGACCTGGAGGCGGTCCTGGAGGACGTAAGTTCTTCAGGAGAAAGAAGGTTTGCAAGTTCTGCACGGAGAAGATCGATGCGATCAGCTACCGCGACGTGCGCCTACTTCAGGGCTTCGTGGCGGAGCGCGGCAAGATTGTTCCGCGCCGGCTGACGGGTGTATGCACCCGGCATCAGCGCCGCCTCTCGCTTGCCATTAAGCAGTCTCGCAACATCGCCCTGCTCGCCTTCGCCGCGCGGTTCTAACTTACTGATTACGGAGAGTTACTATGGAAGTCATTTTGAAGGAAGACGTCGTCAAGCTAGGTCAGCGCGGAGACGTGGTGAAGGTGGCGGACGGCTATGGCCGGAACTACCTGTTGCCGGGCAAGCTGGCGATTGAGGCAACTTCGGCAAACAAAGCGGTTATCGAGCAGATGAAGGCTTCTGCGGTGCGCAAGTCCGCCAAGGAGAAGGTACAGGCGGAGGATCTGTCTACGCAGATGGGCGATGTGGAGCTGGTGTTCGAGCGAAAGGTGGGCGAGAACGACCACCTGTTCGGCTCGGTTACATCCGGGGACATTGCGCAACAGCTTGAAAGCAAAGGGTATGCGATCGATCGCCGGAAGATTTCACTCGAGGAGCCGCTCAAGACGCTGGGCGAGTTCCACGTGCCGGTGAAGCTGCACCGCGAGGTGACGGCGCATGTGAAGGTGACGATCAAGAGCGATGCACCGGATGAGGTTGTGTCCGCGGCGTAGCTTTATTACAGCGAAAGTCCAGGGCTCACCAGTGTTTATGGTGGGCCCTTTGCTTTTGGGTTCTATTTTGTTGGGTTTACAGGTTAGTTTCCACGCGAAGCATCCATAAGTTTCTGCCTGCGCATTGTGGGGTAAAGGTGGTGGTTGGTCTGGGTAGCGTGGCTACGAAACAGTGAGATGTTGCAGGGTGGCCGAAGGGGTCTCAGGTGTGGAGAGGGGCTGCGGTTGGGCTATGGGGCCGGAGGCACCAGAGGCTTGGCGAGCGGGGTAGCCGGAGTCGAGAGAGAGGGCGATGAGCTGGCTGACCTCCTGCCAGGTCAGGAGGAGCTCCCGGTTTGGGGGTAGGATGTCTTCCTCTACGGCTCGCAGGACGGTGGCGTCGAAGTCCGAGGGGTCCAAGGGATCGAAGATGTTCGGTCCGGTGACGATCTCTCCGGCACAGCCTGCGTACTTGGAACAGAGGACGGGCAGGCCGGCGCCGAGGGCTTCATTCGCCACCAGACCCCAGACGTCTTCGTTGGTGGGGAAGAGGAAGACCTTGGCGCTCTTATAGATCTCGTTCAGCTCTTCCTGGGATTGGTTGGGGAGGATGAGGAAGTTTTTCAGGCCCTTTTGTTTTGCCAGTTGAAGCAGTGCCTCCCGCTCAGGGCCTTGTCCGACGATGACCAAGGTGAAGTTCTCGCCGCGGGAGGCAATCCGCGCAGAGGATTCAATGAGCCGGTCCAGTCCTTTTCTTGGGATCAGCTGGCCGACCGTCAGCAGGATGGGATGGGGAAGGTCCTGGAACCACCTTCGGGAGTTGGGTGGATCCACCAAGAAGGTTTCCTGTTTGATACAGTTTTGGATTTGCAAGATATCGGCGAGGGGCACGTTGAGGGAGAGCAGATAGTCCGTGGAACTTGCGCCATAGCTAATCCAACGCTTGATGCGGCGGCTGAGAAAGGAGCGGATGGACTTTTTGAACGGTCCGATGTTGCGTTCGGAGTGGATGGTTCCTCCCCACCAGACCCACACTGGGACCCGCATGAGTTCGCCATACACCATGCAGATGGCAGTGCGGACTCCGAGTTCGTTGGTGAGGATGGTGCCGGGGCGAAAGAGCGGCAACCACCAGAGGAGGCCGAAGTTGAGATGAAAGGAGTTCCTGGAGAAGACGCCCTTGACGCCGGTCTCGCGCCTGGTGGGGACCTGGATGGTGAAGACCTGGCGGATTTTGAGGTGTTCCGGGATTTCGAGGGCCCAATTGCGGTTCAGCTCGGCGCCTCCATGGAGAACGATGGTCTCGAAGATCTCAGCCAGTCTGACGTAGATGGGCAGGCGATAGGGCGCAAGCGTATTTGTCACAATTGCAAGCCGGGTTTTCTTAGCTGCTCGGGTACCCGATGTTGTCATGTTTCTCAATCTGCGACGAAGAATTGGCGACCGGAGAGTACCTAAGTGATTTGAATTGAGACAGTCCGTGAGGGATATCCCACGGGTTGGGGATGGCTTTTCTACTTATCGGGAAGGAGCGAAGGAGATGGCCTGAATACCGGCATTCATATTTCCAATGCTGCTTGGCTTTGCCATCACGTCTGCTTATACTTCCAACGTGAGCTTATCGATTGAGCATGCATTTTCTTCAACAGCGGCCTTGTATGATCTGAACCGAACCCGTCTCATTCCGGGCTTTGAGGGCCTTTATCGCTGGGCCGTAGATTTGGTGCCCGACGACGCCACTAACATTCTCGATTTAGGTGCTGGAACCGGACTCCTTTCGGCATGTATCAGGGCACGTTTTCCAGAGGCCAATCTGCACCTGATTGACCTTTCAGAAGCCATGCTCGATCGGGCGAAGCAGCGCTTCGCAGAAGACCAGCGCATCACTTTCAAGGTTGCGGACTACTCCGTTGCTGCTTTTGAAGGTAGGTATGACGCCGTAGTCTCAGCCCTCTCCATTCATCATCTCGAGGACAAAGCAAAGCGCTCTCTGTTTGAGTCGATCATGAACGTTCTTCTGCCGGGAGGAGTGTTCGTGAACGCTGAACAGGTTTTGGGCCCCACCCCCAATTTAGAAGAGCGCTATAAGAGAGAGTGGCTGAAGCAAGTCAGGATGCTCGGGGCTACCGAGCAGGAGATCAGTGATTCGCTTTTTCGCCAGCAGGAAGATCGCTGCGCTTCTGTTGAAGACCAGATGGCCTGGATGCGTTCCGCAGGTTTCGAGGACGTCGATTGCTGGTTCAAAGATGGGCGATTCGCGGCTTTTGCCGGTACAAAGCCCTCTTAGAAGCGGATCAGGGATGCCAAGTCGCATTGTGAGACGGACTCGGTAGGCGGACCCGTCGAAGGCGTGACGAAGATGCGTTTGGTTGCGGCTTCCTCTTTGGTGGAACGCGCCGGCAATGGAGTATGAGGCGCTGTGGGCCGATATGGAATCCGGCGATCCGCTGGAGCGGCTACAGCTTTGAAAGATGCGAAGTTGAGGTGTCAAGGGCCAGCGTGTCTCAGCCCTCCAAGACTCGGCTGTTGAGTGAGGTTCAGCGGACGGTCATGATGCAATTTAGTCCGCCCGCGGAGCGTTGGCCAGGTTGCGTTATGCGCGGATGTTATCAAGAGCAAGGTGGCGCGGAAGCTGTCGATCTGCCCGAGGACGCTTTCGGATTGCTGGGCTGCAACTATAGATCGCGCCTTCAGCGCTCTGGCACTTTCTCGTCCCGAGCATCTGGGGCTTCGCCCCGGGCTGGTATAGAACAGGCCTTTGCCCCTGAAACAGGTGAGTCGCATCTGCGGGAGAGCAGTCCTCGCCGAGGTTTCTTCTGTGTTGGGATGCGGGAGAACAGTCTTAGCCGAGGGGTTCTTCGGCGTGGGAGGGGAGGCGGGAG
>CAXTRZ010000099.1:0-414 GCA_964246715.1 uncultured Acidobacteriaceae bacterium
AGCGCAAACACGATCGAAGCCAGGAGATAACCGGTCGGATAACCCGACTGCAGCAGTCCTGAGACCAAGCCGCGGGCCTTGGGACTGATGGACTCCATCGTCAACGAAGCGCCGATGCCCCACTCCCCGCCCATCGCAATCCCAAACAGTGCCCGGCAGACCAGAAAACTTGCCAGCCCCGGCGCAAACGCGCTCGCCAGCTCGAACACGGAGAACGAAATGACATTCACCATCAGCGTAGGCCGTCGTCCAAACTTCTCCGCCATCGCTCCAAACAGCGCCGCTCCCAGCGGCCGCATCACCAACGTCCAGAAGATCGCATCCGCAATCGCCGGCAGCCCCACCCTAAAATCCTTCGCAATCGACCCCAAGCACAACGTCAGCAGAAAGAAGTCGAACGCATCGAGCGTCCAC
>CAXTRZ010000099.1:424-8202 GCA_964246715.1 uncultured Acidobacteriaceae bacterium
AGGTGCTGCGCTGCGCCCGGCTGAGCGCCTTCCAGTCCGCTGCAAGGTTCATCGTCCCGCAATCCTAGCATCGCGCATCCCAAGAACAACCCAAAACAAAAGAGAGTCCAGAAAGATGGCGCTACATCGAAATGTCATCCGTTATCATAGGACCGCAACGCAGCACGCAAATTGGAAGGTACGAACATGAAGATTCTCCGCGCTCTCCGCCCTGCCGCCCTCCTCGCGCCCGCGCTTCTGCTCTCCGCCGGCATCGCCGCTCATGCCCAAGCCGCCTCCTGGACCATTGACCCCGCCCACTCCGGCGTCAACTTTGAGATCCGCCACCTTGGCGTCTCCAACGTCCGCGGATCCTTCCATAAGGTCTCCGGAACCATCAAGCTCGACGACAAGGACATCACCAAGTCCTCCGTCGAAGCCGCCATCGACGCCACCACCGTCAACACGGACGAGGCCAAGCGCGACGAGCACCTCAAGAGCCCAGACTTCTTCAACGTCGCCAAGTACCCAACCCTGACCTTTAAGTCCACCTCCGTCGTCAAGAACGGCGGTAAACTCCAGCTCATCGGCGACCTCACGCTCGCCGGAGTGACCAAGCCCATTACCCTGGACCTCGATGGCCCCGCCGCCCCCATGAAGGGCCCCGGCGGCAAGACCGTCAGCGGCTTCTCCGCCTCCGGCGTCCTCCACCGCACGGACTTCAACTTCGGCGCCAAGTACAGCTCTCCTATGCTAGGCGACGACGTCAAGTTCACCATCGACATCGAGATGGACAAGCAGTAAGGCGGTCCAACAAAGGTTTTGTCGCTCTCGCCTTTGTGCTTTACCAACAAGGGTCTGGCAAATGTTCATCAGACCCTCTGCTTTGCTGACAACGGACACCTGAGAACCAACAACCGCCTCTAAGCCTTCGCCTTCGCCAGGTTCGTTCCAGCCGCCAGCATACCCTCCTCGGGATCCTGGTTGTACTTCTTCAACAATTGATGATGCAGGCAATACAGCGCCAACTCCAGCCGGTCGGAGACGCCCAGCTTGTCATAAACCTTCCGCAGATAGTTCTTGATCACCTGTTCGGTCGTGCCAATCTGGTAGGCGATCTCCTTGTTCCGCATCCCGCGCGTGATGCAGCTGATGATCGCCAGTTCTTTCTTCGACAGCTTAGGCTGGCTCCGCGGATTCGTCAGCGTCGAAGCCTGCGACCGGTACGCATCAATCACCCAGCTGATTGACTGATTGTCGATCCAAGTCTCTCCCGCGGCAATCTTCCGCACGCACTTGATCAGCAGATCCGGCGAGATCGACCGCGGCACCACACCTCTTACTCCGCGCCGGTACAACTCCACCGTGTTCGTCTCGTCGCTCTCCGTCACCTGCACAATGAGCTTCGCGTCCGGCGCCCGGCGAACCAACTCCGGAATCGCATCCACCGTGCCCGAGATCAGCTGGCCTTCCAGCACCACCACGTCGGTCGGAAACCGGTGCAGCGCCGAGTAAAGGTTAGGCAGCGTCTCCGCCTGAGCCACCACCCGAATGTCATCCTCCAGCGCAAAGACCTTCCGCATCCCGACTCGGTAGATCGCCTGTGAATCCGCAAGAATAATCCGAATCGCAGGGGTGCTGCCTTCGCTCTCTTCCGCTTCCAACTCGAGATGTTCTGTTGAACTAATATCGATCACCGTCATGCTAAGCCCTCAGGGAATACTCGTCGATGATTGCCGCAGCTTGCATGTCCTCGCCTTGCTGGGAACGTCGAACCACTCTGCCGACACACTGGACGGATACGTCCTCGGGTGTCCCCATCACCGCCGCAGGCATCGTGATCGTAAATTCGATCAAGCTGTCCACCTCCGGCAGTTCCTTGCCCGTAAACAGAATGCCGTTAGCCGAAATGTTCTCGGTAACCGCCTCAATCTCGCCCGCCTCGGTTCGGATCGTCAGGCCAAGATGCATGGGAAAGCGAACCGCCGTCCGAACCTGGTCGATCGCGCCTGACCTGCTCCAAGTCGTCATGGAATCCTTTACGTTCGGTCAGAGTCACAGATCCATCCTGTGTCCCCTTCCGCAATTGAAGTCTACCGCACCAACGCAAAACTGCAGTAACCAATCTGTGGTATCAACGTGACCGTTGGTTCCATCCTGGCTCACTTCGGGAACCCCCAAGTTACATCCAGTCCACATCGGCACCGGACTTTGCTCCGTCACCCCTCCATCGGATAAAAGGCCGCCGACCCGCCAATCCACTCCTGATTACGATTGTGATCCACGCCCATCATCAGCCCCCGCCCCAATCGCACCAGGCTCTGCACCGGCGTCATCTCGTCCCGGCCCTCCGGCCACAGATACATAATCCGAATCTCCGCCTGCGTCATCCCACACGGCGTCTCAATCAGCGGTTCAAACCGCACCCGCTCCTGCAGCAGGTACAAATGCCGGTCCGTCTCTGGTATCGCAGCCAACTCGGCATCCGTCGGCGCAAACTGAATCCCCTTTCCCGCAAACGAATAAAGCGGCTTCAGCAGTACCTGCTCCCGATCCTCCGGCAGCCGCTCCCGTCCGCGCCCGGCAAACCAGTCATCCAGAAACACCGCCGTTGGCACCGATTCATGCCGTAGATACGGCAGCGAGAACTTGCTCATCCGGAAGTACCAGTTTGGATGTCCCGCCCACTCTACCTCCAGCTCATCTCGATAGTCGAACGCCGGCACCACCCCCTTGCGCTCAACCTCATCCACAATCGCCCGATTATAGATCCGCTCAATCGGCACCCATCGCCCATCCCGCTCGTAAAACAGCCTGTTTCCTTCCTTCTTCAGCTTTGCGATATCGACCGTCCTCACCCCCAGCCGATCCTCGTACACCTGGAAGTCCGGCAGCGTCTTCTGCGTCTCCGGTTCGACCTCCGTCAGTACCACATTCTCTGCCGCATGATCCCCCACAATCGTCTCCCGCAGCAACTCCCAGTACTCCGCCTCGGTCACATCCCCTAGCCTTCCCTCCAGAGCATCTCCCAGCCCATACATCTCGCGATACCCGCGCGTCAGCAGATCCTGGTACCCGTAGATTGAAGGAAATGCCTGCAACTCCACCAGCTTGGGCTTCAATCCGTCATCCAGGCTCCGCACCAGCCCAAAGTCCACCTGCACAAAGTTCGGTTGCGGATTGTCGTTCGGCACGCGGTACTTCTCCGGCACCGCCGCATCCGACCGTCGCATGTACTCCGGATTGTCAATCAATTGATGCGTCAGCGCACGCCCATAGGCCGACATCTCTTCCAACAGCGCCTTCGGGAAGAAGCAAGGCGTCTCGCAGATGCGAAACTCGATCTTTGTTCGCGTCGCCCGGTCCAGCCACGCCTTCAGCTCCGCATATCGCGCTGCGGAGAACTGCTCTTCATTAAATCGCCTGCGAAACGGCTGCAGCATCCCACTCTCCTAATCGCGTCGAAGGTCCCGCCCAGCTTTGGGAAAAGTCTACGTTTCGATCAGGAACACGCCATCCCGCATAATCTGCTCTTCCCCATTCGCATCCCCCAGCCAGATGTTGAACCGCAGTCCCACCACATCGATATGCGTGGACGACTTCCACTTCGCGCCCGTGTGCGCCCCATACGGATCGCCAAACGCGATGTGAACCCCAGGAAACTTCTCATCCTGCAGAATATTCCCGATCACCTGCTCTACGCCGATGTTCGTCCCAATCGCAAACTCGCCCACCCGGTCGCTGTTCTCGTCCGTGTGCGTGTACGCCCAGAACTCCCGCTCCAGCTTCTTATTCGCGGACGAGGCCTTCACAATCCGGTTGCCTTCAATATGGATCGTCAGCGGCGTCTTGCTGAGCAATCCATACTCCTTGCACAGGAAGTCCCCCACCACGCCGTCTACAACAAACACTCCATTCACCTCGCCCGGCGCCGTAAAGCACTCGCCGCCCGGCAGGTTCCCCCACTTCTCCTGGCTGATGATCCCGCTCGTCTTGAACCACCGGTACTCCGGCTCCATCTGCGCATGCAGGTCGGTTCCCGCCGGCGTCGTGGCCCGGATGTACGTCGCCTTACGCACCTTATCCAGCACCGCCTGGCTCAACCGGTCCACCGCCTCAAAGTCTGCGCGCATGCCCTGCGTCATAATCTCCGGCGTAATGTTCACCATATGAGCGTGCCGCATCCGCCGCCGATTCACCACATCCGTCATCTGCATCCGGCTGCGTAGCTCGTTTGGCTGCACCTCCACCGCGAAGATGCTCACCTGCGAGCTCTCCATATCCTCAAGCACTTCCTGCGGCATACCCGTAAGCGGTCGCGGCGCAATCTCCTCCAGCACAAAGCCCGTCCACGCGCAGCCCAGCGCCTCCAGCTCCAACACGATCGATGCCGCAATCTGCAGGCAGCTCCGGTCAGTAATCAACGTCACCTTCTCGTCAGCTTGGATCTTCAGGCAGGTCATCACCGCGTTGCGCGCCCCCTCGCCGAACTCCGCCGGAAAGGACACCTCGCGCAGATCCGTAACCGGCTTCGCCTTCTCCCGCACCTCAGGTACTTCGACCGCATCAACCATAGACTCCACCCTGCTCGTTGTCATGCCATAAGTTTACCGGGAATTCACAGGCGAGTCACACCCTCTATCGATCTATTCAGGGTCATTAAAGTCCCGCGCGCGTCTCTTCGGCCATAAAATCTACAACCGCCCGCAGACTCCCCGTCTCGGCAAACCTCCGCAACTGCCGGTCCGCGCCGGACCCGTTCGCCAGCATGGTGTGGATGTACTCCACAGCCTTCCGGCTGCCCAGTTCGTCCAGCACATCGTCAACCCAGCGCAGATACTCCTGGATCAGGTCCCGCGCGGGCAACTCCTCCTGCTTGCCAAAGTCGATCATCTTGCCGTCCAGCCCATACCGTATCGCCCGGAACTTGTTCTCCATCAACAGCGCACGCGCGTACTGCCGGTAGTCCACATTCTGCGAGTGCAGCTTCCATAGCTTGCACGCCGTCGCCTGGATCAGCCCCGCGATTGCAACCGTCTCCTCCGCCCGCATGGGGATATCGCACACCCGGACCTCCACCGTGTCGAAGAACGGATGCGGCCGTATATCCCACCAGATCTTCTTCGCGTTATCGATGCAGTTCGTCTTGATCAATAAGTCCACATAACTCTCAAACTCTGAGTAACTCGTAAAGCTGTCCGGAATATTTGTCCTTGGAAATCCCTCAAACACCTTACACCGGTAACTCTTATACCCCGAATCCATCCCCAGCCAGAATGGAGAATTTGTAGAAAGCGCCAGAATATGCGGCAGAAAGTACCGCAACGAATTCATCACCCGGATCGCCGACTCCTTATCCTCAATCCCTACATGCACATGCAACCCAAAAATCAGATTCGATCGCGCCGATAACTGCAAATCCTCCACCACCTGCGCGTATCGAGGGTCCGGATAGATCTCCTGAGACCTCCAGTCCGCAAACGGATGCGTCGCCCCCGCCACCAGCATCAACCCGTTCTCATGGGCCAGACGAATCATATTCCGGCGCAGGTCGTACAGGTCCTCACGAGCTTCCTCGATGTTCCGGCAGACCCGCGTCCCCACCTCAATCACGGACTGATGCAACTCCGCCTTCACCCGCTCTTCCAGCCGTATCTTACCCTGCGCCAGCATCTCCGTCGCAATGTGCGACCGTAGATCCCGCGTCTCCGGATCGACCGTCTGATACTCCTCTTCAATACCCAGCGTAAAAGTCGGTCGCATCTACCCTCCACGTACACCATCAGTTGACGATGCCCTTCAACAACTTGCATTGCAACGTAACTCCCGCTCGCTCCACGATGCTCCGAACCCGCTCCAAAAACTTCCAACCATCTTCATCCGGCATATGCATAAACCTTACGTCGATGACGATCTCGTGTCCCTTCGACGCTGGATAACTCGTGGCCATCTGCCCGCTCTCAATAAACCTCATATAAGCGTTCAGCTTCTTCTGCAGCTTGTACTGATGACTTGCACTCTCTGTCCAATCCAACCGGTCGGAGATCATGAGAAACCAACGTCCGTCAGGACCCAGACTCACTAAATCCACCTTGTCCAAGTCCTCGACGGACATCGCCCTTACTCCTTCGCCGCCTTCTTGGCTCCAGCCTTCGTGGCGCCAGTCTTCGTCATGCCAGCCTTCTTCACGGCAGCCTTCTTTGCAACCGTCTTCGTGGCCACCTTCTTTGCCGCGCTCTTCACCGGAGCAGCACTCGCTCCAGTCTTTCCGCCGGTCAGGAACGAAGACCAGTTCAGCCCGCCCATCGACTCCCCCGTATACGCTTGCGCCTTCTTCACCGCCAGCTTTGCCACCCGATCCACAATCCACTCAAAACTCTCCGCTCCAACCGAGTGATAATCCGCATCCGGCGCCGGATTCATGAAGTCGATCGCATACGGCACGCCATCCTCCACCGCGAACTCCACTGTGTTCAAGTCATACCCCAGCGCACGGCACAGCGTCAGCGCATCATTCTCCACCCGCGCCAGCAGCGCAGGATCATACTCCGGCGGATCGAGCACATACCGCTCATGATGCGGACGGCTCGGATCATACGGCATAATCCGAACCTCTTCCTGTCCCACCACGTAGCACCGGAAGTACTCTTTGAACCTCACCGCCGCCTGTAGCGTCATGCAAAGATCGCGCGTTTGGTCATACGCCCCAAAAAACTGCGCCGGATCATGCACATGAAATACATCCTTCCAGCCGCCGCCATCATGCGGCTTCAAAAACGCCGGAAATCCGACATAGTCAAAAATCTCATTCCACCTCAACGGAAACTCTAAATTTCTTACTGACTGAGTATTAATATCCGGCGGAAAATGCTTGTGCGGCAGCAGCACCGTCTTAGGCACTGCAACGCCCAACTTAGCCGCCAGCGCATAGTTAAAGAACTTATCGTCCGCGCTCCACCAAAAAGGATTATTAATCACCTGCGTCCCCGTCAGCGCCGCATTCTTCAGGTAAGCCCGGTAAAACGGCATGTCATGCGAAATGCGGTCCACAATCACTGCGTAGGGACAAGGCTCCGCCATCACCACGCCCCCTACCGTCACAAACTCCGCGCTGATTCCTTCCACGTCCATCGAGTTGATACGCTCCACCAGAGCGCCCGGAAACGTATTCTCCATTCCAAACAAAACACCGATCTTCTTCATCTCATCCTCCAAAGAAATCGCACGGATCAATCACCTACAACACGCATCCATCACTTACAGATAGATCTGAATCATCTTTTGCCAGTACGGCCAGTCATGCATGGATTGTTCCCCCCACACATCCAGCCTGCACGGAATCCCCTTGTGATGCATCACCCCCGCCATCCTTTGATTAGCGCCCAGGCAGATATCCCACTCTCCCGTAGCCAGCACATAGGTATTCTGCCGGTAACGGTCCAGAAACCAAGAATCATTCATGTTCGAGATATATTGCATCGGCTGATGAAAATAAACGTCCGAATCGTGATATCCCCACAGGAAATTTGTCGTGTCGAATGCCCCGCCCATCGATAAAAACCCCGTAAACAGATCCGGATGCCTCAGAGCCATATTCGCCGCGTGATATCCCCCAAAGCTGCACCCCATCAACACCCGCTTCGGACTCCAGTTATTCTGCTGCACCAGCGGCAGCACCTCCGCGCAGATGTAATCCTCGTACTGCATCTGCCGGGCAATTCTCCATCGCGGCGGCACATCGCGGTTGTACCAGCTCTCTGCATCCACGCTGTCCACGCAGAACAACTGCCCCTCGCCCG
>CAXTRZ010000100.1:0-8101 GCA_964246715.1 uncultured Acidobacteriaceae bacterium
GGGCGCGGACCGGGAGGCCCTGGTGGGCCGGACGGTCCCGGTGGTCGTCCACCGGGCGGCGATATGTTCGGTGCCGATCTGTACTACATTTCCTTTCTTGGAACGCCTTCCCTGACCCAGCCGTGGATGCTGCAGTTTGGCGGACATCATCTCGCCTTGAACATCACCATTGCGGGCAGCAAAGGCGTGCTGACGCCAACGCTCACCGGCGCCCAACCGGCGTTGTTCAAACTGAATGGCAAGACCGTGCGTCCCGTTGGACGCGAGAGCGATAAGGCGCTGGCTCTCCTGAAGTCGCTGGATGAAACACAGCAGAAGCAGGCAGTGCTGGGCTACCAGGTTGCCGACCTTGTGCTTGGACCGGGTCAAGACGGTAAGAAGATCAGCCCGGAAGGCCTGAAGGCTTCGAGCATGAACGCGAAGCAAAAGGCGATGCTGCTCGATCTCATCGGTGAGTGGTCCGGCATCCTGACCGAGCCGTACGCCAGTGCGCGTTTGAGCCAGATGAAGGCCGACGTGGACGACACGTACTTCGCCTGGAGCGGCGCGACAACGGCAGAGGCCGGGACCAACATCACGGCGTACTACCGCGTCCAGGGGCCGCACCTCGTAATTGAATACGCTCCCCAGAGCGATGAACCGGGAAACCACGTGCACACCATGTACCGCGATCCAACCAACGACTACGGAATCGCCTTAACGAAACAATGAGGCTGAAGCTAACCGCTCTGGTTGCATTGGGTCTACTGCTTTCCTGCATACCCGCGTGGGCGCATCGGATCGACGAGTATCTGCAAGCAACGATCCTTTCCCTAGAATCGAATCGCGCGCATGCGTCCATGCGCCTGATCCCCGGTGTCATGGTCGCCCCTTTCGTCATCGCTACGATCGACACCAACCATGACGGACTGTTCTCAGAACCGGAGAAGCACGCCTATGCAGAGCGGGTCCTTCGCGACCTGTCGATCACCGTCGATGGGACGACAGCGAAGCCTCAGCTCGACTCATGGGTCATCCCGGATGCGTCGCAACTGCGCGATGGCCTGGGTGAGATCCGCCTGGAATACCACCTGGATCTTCCGCCAACGACAGCGAGGGATCGCAGCTTGATCGTCTCCAATCACCATCTGAACGATACTTCCGTTTACCTGATGAATGTTGAGGTGCCGCAAGATCGCGGCATTCGCATCGTGGATCAAAAAAGGAATGCGCGCCAGTCAACCTACGAGCTGGACTACGCACAGACCGCCGCGGCAAGTCCGTCGGAAACGCGGGCGGACGTTCGCGCATGGTAGAACGGTCTCCAGCTTTCCAGCCTGTTCCGTCTTGGTATGCGCCACATCGCAGAGGGCACAGACCATCTTCTTTTCCTTCTGGTGCTGTTGCTTCCAGCGCCGCTGCTGGCCATCGGCTCCCGCTGGGCCGCGCCTGCAAGTACCCGCCAAAGTCTGCTTCACATCTTCGGCATCGTTACCGCCTTTACCCTTGGCCACTCGTTGACGCTCACGCTGGCTGCGATGAACTTCGTCCATGTCCCTACGCGTCCAGTGGAGGTACTGATCGCGGTGTCGATCCTAGTGTCTGCAGTGCATGCCTTGCGGCCCATCTTCCCGGGCCGGGAGGCGTGGATTGCAGCCTTCTTCGGTCTCATCCACGGCCTGGCGTTCGCATCCACGTTGGATCGCCTTGGACTCGCCCGGTGGGATCGTGTCGCAGGCATTCTGTCATTCAATCTAGGCATCGAGACGATGCAATTGCTGGTGGTCGCACTCGTCCTGCCGTCGTTGCTGCTGATGAGCCGCACGCGAGCTTACTCTGCATTTCGCATCACCGGGGCAGCGTTCGCGTGCGTCGCCTCAGCCATGTGGATAGCCGAACGGCTCTTGAACATTCACACCCCAATTGATGCAATCGTGAACGTGATTGCGCAGAGAGGTATCGTTTGCGCAATCCTGTTGTTCGGAGCTAGCATCCTGTGTCAGCTTCTCGATAGGCGGTAGGAGATAGTCAAGTCATCATAAGTCGGCTTCTCGTCAGCGATCTGGCGAACTTCCGACAATCGCGTTTCTCATTACCTATCCCTGCCATTGAAGGTCGTTCGGGTGGTATTCTGTCCCTGTCGGAAAAGGCAGACTTGGTTTGGTAAGCCCAAGTCCTCTCGGAAACGGAAGCTCTGGTCCTTTGCTTTTTGCAAATGATCCCCACGACGAACAACAGACGCTATGCGTCCATCTTGTTCGTCCGTGTGGTTCTGCAACCGACGAACCGCTCAGGTCGAACACCTTAGGAGCGGTTCATGCAAGAAGGCACCCGACAACTATCAAGTGCCGTCAACGGGAAGACGATCTCCATCGTTGGTGGTGGACCCGGTGGTCTCACGCTGGCTCGGCTGCTTCAGCTTGGCGGTGCGCAGGTTTCCGTATATGAGCGGGATCATAGCCGCACTGCACGTGTCCAAGGCAGCGCGTTAGACCTTCACGAGGACTCCGGACTGGCTGCCTTGGAAGCTGCTGGATTGATGGAGCCGTTCTGGGCCAATCATCGTCCCGACCTCGACCGCCTGCGCCTTGCTGACACTCACGGCAATATCCTTCACGAGCATGCCCGTCGCATGTCCGGTGCCGGAAAGCGACCTGAAATAGAGCGCGGACCGCTGCGTGATCTTCTACTCGATTCTCTTTTGCCCGGCACGGTGCAGTGGAACAGCAAGTCGGAGTCGGCAGAGATTCACGGCGAACAGGTGCTGTTACGTTTCGCGGACGGAAAGGGTGTGCTGACCGACATCGCGATAGGAAGCGACGGAGCAAACTCTCGTCTACGTAAGCTGGTCACTCCCGTCCGTCCGGAGTATGTAGGGGTATCGCTGGCGGAAGCAGTGGTTCCAGCCGCGCAACAAGCTATCCCGGAACTGTGGGAGCTTCTTGGCGGAGCAGCTCTGATTGCCCTGGGAGGCGAAAGAACGATCGGCATGGGAACCAAGCCTGATGGCAGTGTGCTGGTTTACGCGGGACTCAAGACACACGACGACGGCGCGCGACAGAGCCTTGAAGAGGCAAGCAGCCCGGAGCAGCGGGTTGCATGGTTTCATGCCCACTTCGAAGGTTGGAGCGAGCTATGGGACCCCCTCTTCAGAGAAGCCGTATCGATGGTTTGGCGTCCGCTACTCACGTGCCCATCCGATCAGCATTGGGATCCGCAGCCGAACATCACATTGATCGGGGATGCTGCGCACGTAATGCCACCCTATGCAGGAGAAGGTGTAAATATGGCGATGCTCGACGCTTTGGTTTTATCCAGGCTTCTGCTCAATGAAGAATCGCCTGCGAGTGCGATTGCGAAGTACGAGACGGAGATGTTCGCTCGGATGCGGGATATGACGGCAGATACTATGACGAACACGGAGATGTTTTATGCACCAAACGCTGCCGAACGTGTGGTTGCGTTGTTTCGCAGCTTAGCAGGACGTAACGCGAGAACGTAGGCTACGCTCCTGCTGTGATAAGTCCCGTGAAGTCGGCTTACGGTCAGTGATCCTGCTCAAGATGACGACTTCCGCTATGGGCGATTTGGTAAACCTGACGCGAGCGCAGCAGCAACTTCTGATCTGTTTTGAGTACGACGAAGCTTGCGCCGACGGACCGCCTTGTTCAGACGCGTGCAAACGTTGGGCGTTTCCGCTCCAAAGTCTGGTTTGGTACTCTCGCGAGATGAACAGAAAGCTAATAGGTTCAATGGCTGTTCTTCTCGCTGCTGTCGAGGCTCCAGCGTATATCCTTCTTCATCACTGGGGTTGGTTGAATCAAGATCAACACAGCGCTGCGGTCCAAGCGACAACCGGGGTGCTTCTGGGAATTCCTACCCTGATATTTGCTGTATTTGCGTTCGTCGCGACATACCAATCAGCAGAGGCTTCACAGGCGCAAGCGAAAGCTGCTCACGCGCAGACGGCGGTCTCTGAAATCCAGCTTGAGATCAGCAAGGCGACGCTCAAGGAACAGACACGCCCGATTCTCAATCTGAAGCGATTGGAGCCGCACCGTCCCTGGCATGACTGGGGCCAGCGTTACGAGATTACGAACGCTGGAGCTGGGCCCGCGCACCGGCTGGAAATCGCGCCGATTCGAGCGGATCGCTCCGCACCATGGGGTACCGATCGGAGCATGATGGAGTTTCTGATTGCGCCGGACCAGTCGTCTCCCATTCTCGTTCGGGGAGGTGGCTTTAGCCACCTACGTTGCTTTTATGAATCCCTGGCCGGGCACCGTTACGTCTCCACCTTCAGTTTCACGCCTCTAAATGACATGGTGACTGTATACGTCGAAGATCTTGGCAGCTACAAATCACTCGGAGGACACCTCGATCCCTCCTCCATGAGCGACTGGCAGATTGCGCAGCGAGACGCGGGTAAGGAATCTCTTCAATAGACGTCCCGAGTCCGAGCCATTGACAGCGCAGCAGTTCTCCTCGGAAAGGCGGGTGATACCTACCCATAAAATACGTCTATGCCACAAGTCACAACTACGCTGATCGCCTGGGAAGACTCGTCGACATGGCTTCCCAAGGTTTATAGCTTCCTAAAGCCTCGACTGAAACATGGAGCAATCGCGACCTGGCAGAGCCGGAATGACCTGAACGATCTTTACCGGGATGACTCCGAATGGATTGAGATTCTTGAGTCATCTCTCCTCGCTAGGTTCGAGGAAACGTGCGTTGATTTCGCTGAACATCTTGAGAGCTTTGATTTGCGAGTCTTCCATGCCTGCAGACCGACAGATGTAGGCGAATATATTCGCGGGGGACTTTCGGTTGCGAACTGGGAATCAAGGCGACGTGGCTTGGTCGAATCGATTCGGGATCTGAAAATCGGCACGAAAGACGCCGCCCTCCTCATGCAATCGTTCGAAAAGGTCGCATCGGAAGACGACATTGACATTGACGCCATGTTCGTCGCGATTGATAACCGCCACTTGATTGAGTCTTGCGGACATTACTTCATACTGGGTAGCGAATGGATTGCTGGCCATCTCGGACAAGCTTACTATCCGGCATTGCGTGAACGCGGTATCCCAACGCTCCTACATCTTCGCCTCCCCTTGAGCTGGACCAGTTCGCGGGACCGCGAGGAATTTGCCAAGGAGCTTCTTCGAGAATGGACGCGGTTAACAGCTTTGCGTGAGTCATCGGTTCGGGATATTGATTTTACGTTTCGTTTGACGACCGCAATACCGCCGGAAAATCTTCTCAATCATACGCATCCGGAGCAGATTCCAGACCCACATCATCCTCAAGGCTGGGGCACAATTTGGAGAAATCCAAATACAAGATGTCCTCAGTGTGTGTAATACGGGTGCAGGAAGAGGCTTGGCATCTGTCGCCCGGGCCCGCAAGTGAAGCCGAGGAGGAATCTCCGCCCGATTCAGCTACGCGCTTTGTAAAATGAAGGCACAGGTACTTTCGAGGTGGGCTTGAGAAGGTAGCCGAAGGAGCCATGGGTGAAGATGAGGACATACCTAGAACAACTCGCGAAAATCGTAATCCCGGTAAAAGAGAACGACGAGGGATTCAAAGAGTGGTCCGAGCAATCGCCGTTCTTTGAATTCCTCACCGAGCAGCGAGACGAGACACCCGTCGTGCTCTATGCAAGCAGCTTCGATCACGGAAGCTTGTTGTTGAAGACGATCCTCGTCCCAATTGCGGATTTGGAACGTGCGTCGCCCGATGCGCTGACCCGCTGGGATGATCCCCTTGAGTCATGGTCATGCGGCTTGGTTTATGGGGGCCGACAAGCTCCACGCGTGGAATACAGCACGCCTCTATCAAGGATTCAGCCGGAAGCGTTCAAACACGGAGAAAGACTTGTTTTCCCGCGTTCTTTCGACGGGCGGAAGGAGGACAAGGGGTATTACGAAATCGCTCAATCGTTGAGTCATGCACACGGGCTGCACTGGACACCCGAGAGGCAAGCCTGGTGCCGGCTTGATGACAACGGGGACGTTGAAGAAGTCATCCGGTTGAGTGAACAGAAAGGACGATCCGGCTACGGGGGCGCCACATGCATCAGCATAGACAGAACGGTGCTTGAGATGCACATGGCTGCGACCGGCATGGCTTTGGTGCAAATGTTCGATCTCACGAGCATAGGACATGGATTTATGGGCTGGAATGTGAGGGAGGAGAAATCCGTTCAAAGCCCAGAACCTGACCTCTACTTTCGAAGTCATCGTGAAGGTGGGAATGGCAGTTGGGTGCGGGGCGTTCAGATTGTCCGGCCCGCTCTGGATGCGCAAGGCTTCGGACAATACCTGTATGACCAGGAACGAGCTCCAAAGCAGTATGCCTCCTTCATCACGCAGGACTGGAAGAACAAGCGTATCGCGGAGGTGAAGTGTGCTCCCGACGCGATGGCGTCCTACTTCAAACTGGACTCGCCACTTCCTCTCGAGGTCTCGCCGGTCTTTTTCAACGGTGGGGTGCTCGATAAGTACAAAGCTGATCCAGAAAAGTACCTGTTGAAACACAGATCCCTGACGTGCAGGAACTCCTGGAATCTTCAGACCTACGATGTGAACGACTACGGTCAGGTGCACACGTATTTGGTGTACCTAAGCAGGCTTCCATATTCCGAGCAGCTCTACTGGAAATCCTATAACGAGGCTCCCAAAGGGCCGATTTCGGATCGCGCCTTTACCACGGACTTCAAAGGCGAATGGAGCGATCATGAAGACCCACTGCAAGACCTCCAGACCTGCATCAGTCAGATGCATGAGGCGGGTGTCCCTTGGTTTACCGTACGAGAATCTGCACTGATCGACCAGTTGCACTACCCCCTAACACGATCCGACAAAAGCTGGAGCGATACGCTCATCGCGTTGGCGAAGCTGGTCGTAGAGGGCCTAGAACGGAAGTATTTCGAGGCCCTCGCAAAGCAGCACGTGGCAGCCGGAGACCCGAAGTGGGGATCTATTCGTTGGCTGCAAGAGGCGATGATTGTTACGGGCGTAGTCGATGAAGTGGCCACCGAGGTACTTACTCCGCTTAAGACACTGCAGAACCTCAGAACAAAGCTGAGTGCGCACAGCGGTGGCAGCGAAGCAGCTGCACTGCGTGCGGAGCTGACACGGAAACATTCCACCTCTCGTGCTCATATTGGCCATCTTAGTGGTGAACTCCTCCGGTCTTTGAAGCTACTGCGAAGCTTCCACTGGAGCTAGGGGTGCACGTGTACGTGTGATTGGGGCAACAGAGCGACCTATCACGACCGCATGAAGCTCCACCGGCAACGGGGAGCAGAATGAAGCGGATGCACGATGTTGAGATTGGCATGCTGAGCATCGGTCATCCGTCCACCTTGCAAGACGCATCAGCGCTAAGGTGTCTTAGGTGGGAGTGTCGCTCTATACTTATCGACCGCACCGTTCAAAGGTTCTGGCCACGCGAAGTGGAACGGAAATCTTCGCTGCTGAAGCATTACCTCGGCTTGCCATTTCTTGAGATTAAACAGAAACTCGCCAAAGAACACCGCGCGGGCGCCGACGGGCTTATCAGCAAAAATCTTCTGCACAACATCTGACGCGAGACTCACAATTGCGGGGAATCGTTTTTCCGCCAGAATCTTTTCATACAGCCAATGGGCCGTTGGCAAAGCGAGGTCGAGTGGGCTCGTCCAAAAGTCGGGAAAATATTCGTATCGTCGCGTCGGATTCTTTTCCTTATATTCCTTAATGTCCGGGTCGGTGTCGTAGACAAAGAGATGTGAATTGAGCTCGAGAATTAACTCCAGCCCTGCTGCGGCACCCAGAAACATTTCCTTTGAGCCAAACTCGTCGGCCCAGCTCAAGCTCACTCGTTGTTGCCAGAAGTCTTCGTTCCTTCCGTTCGTCATCGGCGGAAGGCCAAGATCCCCAGAAAAGGGCCAGAACAGTATCGGCTGCACCGTATCACGATGCCTGTCTTCGGTGGCCGTGTGCACGAAGCGAGAGAGTAGGTAGCTGAGATACTCAGGCCGTTTGCGCATGGTCGCATATGTGGCCAGCACCCGCGCCCCCAAATAAACTTCATATGCTGGTCGGCCGACCGCAAGCGGAGTAATCTGATAACCTTC
>CAXTRZ010000101.1:0-6176 GCA_964246715.1 uncultured Acidobacteriaceae bacterium
CTGTCGTATCTTGCGGGGCAGATGGTCATTGCCCGCTCACAGAATCGCATTGCTACCATCCGCGGCGCGCTCGTGGATGATGTGAAGTTTGGCTTTGGCATCTTTGGCCGCCTGCACAAGGGTGGCAGCTTCCAGGTGGAGCGGCGAGAGGTCGCGCCAAGGCACTGGCAGGTCACTGAATCCCACGTGCACCTCTCTGGCCACGCCCTCTTCTTCAAGAGCATCGGCGACCAGGAGGACGAGGTCCGCTCCGACTTCCACATCTCTCCCGCTCAAACCTTGCAGCAGGCCGACGAGATCCTCCGCAAGACGAATTAGCGAGTGCGATTCTGCCCGATCCACAGTACGCAGAATGTGGTGAGATGCGTTCAAAACGTGGATGTGCGCTGGTGAAACGTGGCCACGATGCAACCATGGCTATGGTGACATCCGCAATTGGCGCGGGTTCACCATAGCCATGAAGTAATTTTTCCTGTGAATGGTGAAACAAAGGACTTACAGGCTACGGCCACGGAGTTTGGCCCTTCACGTGCATTAGTACGTGAGCACTTTCAGAGTCTAGTCGAATAGCCTCGGCCCCGCTTCACGCAGCTTCTCGCCTCGCGCTCCGCCCTGATGACTCGGACAGAGGCGCTTGGCGATGTCCGTGCCGTTCGACCCGTACTCATGCCCGCAGTGTGCGCAGCGCAGGTGATAGACCCGCTGGCCGGGAAACGACTCAGACGCAAATCCGGTATCCCGCACCACCACCTGCCCGTTGCCGTTCCTGAATCCCGGCGTCGTGCTCACCGCCGTAACTGCCATCCTGATCTTCTTCAAATGCCAAGCTCCTCCTTCATCTTCGCAGCGTGACCGTAGGAAAATAGAGTTTATGACCGGTACCCGCATTGACAAGTGGCTTTGGGCCGCACGCTTCTTCAAGACCCGCGAGTTGGCCTCCAAGGCGTGCGACATGAATCGCATCGCTTCCAACGGCCAAAGCGCCAAGCCCTCCCGCGAGGTGAAGGCGGGCGACCGCCTGCAGATCAAGAACGAGGCCGGCGAGTTCCAGATCGAGGTGCTTGAGGTGAGCCACGTTCGCGGCTCCGCGCAGGTCGCGCAGACCCTTTATCGCGAGTCGGACGAGAGCAGAGAAGCGCGCCGCAAAGCCGCCGAGGAGCGCAAAGCCATGGAGATCTTCGACCTGCCGCGCCAGGGCAGGCCCACCAAGCGCGACCGCCGCCTCATCCACGGCTTCCTGGACAAACGGTCATAAGGACTGATTAAGAGGAAGGTCTGATTGAGACCTGAGCATCCCCTCAGCGGCTGACAGCCGCGTTGCCATGGTTCCACTTACAGCGGGATTAAAGTCTCGACCTAACAAAGCGGAAACTTGTTCAGAGGTTTCATACGTCCGTGAGGCTCCCGATTCTCTCCTATCGCCGCCTGCTGCATGCCATCGACAACCATGGAGTGGGCGGCGTACTGAAGCGCATCCTCCTTCGCCGCACGCAAACGATTCAGCCCGCAAGCCCTTCGATCCCGGAGATCCATCCCTTCGACCTTGCTCACGGCGTCGACACCTCCGGCCACATCCCGGGCGAAGCGCTCATAACCGGCTCTTCCGCTGACCTCTACAACACCGCCTACTGGGGCATCTCGCCATCCACCCTAAGCCAGGCCTTCGCTGCTCTGCCTGCGGAGATCACGCCGCCGCGCTTTACCTTTGTGGACCTGGGCTGCGGCAAAGGCAGGGCACTCCTGCTGGCTGCTCAGTACGGCTTTAGCCAAGTCCTGGGAGTGGAGCTGTCTCCGGAGCTTGCCGCCGTGGCTCGCGCCAACACCGCGCAATGCGCCAACGTGGAAGTACGCGCGCAGGACGCTGTGAGCGTGAAGTACCCGCAGGAGCCCTTGCTGCTCTTCCTCTATCACCCGTTTCTGGCGCCCTTGCTCCGTCGCGTCCTCCAGCACCTGCTCGCACAGCAGGCCGCAGCGCCGCGACCGATGTATCTGCTCTTCGCCAATCCCAGCTACGACCGCCTGATCGCCCGCTTCCCGCTGGACAGGGTGTGGTCGTACACCTTCGCCCTCTCCGCCGAGGATGTCGCGGCAGACCGCCATGGCATCACCGAAGAGCGTTATATTCTCTATCGCCTCCGCTGAGCCCTACTCACTGCGAGATCATTCTCTTCGATGTACTGGTCAGCGCCAGCGCAGACTTCGGCAGGAACGGCAGCACAAATCCGAAGCTGTACGCCACTTTCACATAAACCACGCAGCCCGGGCTGTTGTTGACGCTCGTCAGGCTGCAGATGGTGCCGTTCACCGTCGTTCCCGGCCAGGTTGTGGTTACGGCCAGATTGGAAAACGCAAAGCCGAGCGGCGTAATGCTTTTTACGTAGTTCGTCACATCCGTGGATGTGGCCGTGCAAGCGTACGAAAAGGAGGAGCATGAGGCGCCGCCCCAGGTGGCTCCGCGCACCGCGGCAAAGCGGCTCGCCTGCCGGGCCGCCTGCGCCACGTAGTGGTAGCTGTATAGCGCACGCGAGCAGTCCATGATGCCGAAGATGAGGAGCAGCAGCACGGAGGACGCCAGCGAGTATTCGAGCAGCTCGTTGCCCCCCTGGTCGCGCCGGAGAGCTCGCAGCCAGGCCGCCCCATGCATCATAACGACACCCTCATGCGCGAGTGTCCCTTCAGCGTCAGTAGCGTGGGGATCATGGGATAGTTCAGCACCGGCTTGAAGTCCACCGACGTACTCACATCGACGTACTGCACCAGATTCGCGCCGCATGTGGGCGCGGACAGACAAGCTGTACTCGCGCCCGTGCCGTCCGAGCACTCGCATCCCCAGGTCGCGACCGCCGTCATGGAGGGCACATCGCTCGCATCCAATGCCGCCGCCTTCTGCATGCCCGCCGTGTCGATGAAGTTGGAGACACCATACGCGGTGCCGGCCTCCGCCGCGGAGCCAACCTCAATGCTGACGTAAAAGGCCTGACCAACGTCCACCGCACCCACCAGGATGAGCAGCATCAGCGGCATGACGCAGGCCACCTCCACCAGGCTGGAGCCGGCTTCATGAGCATCGCGGAGCCGGTGCAGCCTGCGTCCGCTCCAAGATGGAGATCGCGCTCTCATTGGGAGAGGATGGCCCCCGCACCCACCAACGGGCTTCCACCGACGAGCGACGAGTAGTTGTTGGCAAAGCCGCTGGTGACCGAGGTAAAGCCGAAGCTCAGCGCCTCAAAGGTGACATGCCACGCGACCAGGATGTTGTAGTTCACCAGGCCATCAAAGCAGAAGGTTACGCTTGCCTTGGGGAAGTAATACGCGCCCTCAAGCACGGTGGAGTATGCCACGCTGCCCAGGATGGTTGCGCCGTTGGTATTGGTGGAGGGCTGAAAGAAGAGGATGCCGGCATAGATTCCGCTGGTCGGCGCGATAAGGCGCACCCCCGCCAGGCTCAGGCTGGGTGCGTTGAAGGTGATGCCGCCGCTGGGTCCGTAGTTGAAGAAGGTTACGCCCGTGCCGCTGACGCTCGACCCCAGATTGATCGTCATGCCCCCAGGACTTCTGATGGCTCCGCCGTTGGTGGAGGTCAACACATACGTGCCGGGCTGGAAGGTGACGTTCGCGCCCGAGGAGATGGTGATGCCCCCGCAGTACGCCGCGTCCGCGTAAAGCGTCGCCGTGCCGCTGATGGTGATGGCCGAAGGCGCGCCATGGAAGGGCGTTGCCGTGGTCGTGCCGCAGCTTGGCACCGCGGGCTGAGGCAGATACGACAGCGGATCCGGCACGGCAGGGACGTTGACGTGCGTGGTCGGGGTGACGGAGACGAGGCAGAGGAAGTTGGATACGTCGCCCACCACGTAGATCTGCGGAGAGGTGACCACGCCGAGCAGTGCGCAGTTGAATGCGCTGCTGGAGCTCGACTCCACCATGATCCCGCAGGGCGAGGTGACGGTGGCCGCCGTCAACACATTGAGCGCATTGCTTCCCGTGGGGTCCAGAACATAGATGCAACTGGCGCCGGCGGCCGCGCTTGCCTCCGCCCGGGCGCCCACCGGAACCCCCCCTGCGCCCAGCAAGCCGGTGAATGACGGCTGCTTGGTCTGCGAAAGCAGGATCTCCACGCTGTTGGCCTTACCCATATTGGGATCTTTGCTGCCCTGTGCACACGGCGGATTGTTGAGCGTAAGCACCAGTCCGCTGCCGGAGGACGTGCCGCAGTTGGCGACCATGGCGGCTCCGGTCACTCCGTTTTCCGCGAGCGCGCTGGTTGCGGCGGTCTGCATGGCGGAACAGGAGGTGGACCCGTTGCAGTATGGAAGTTCCAGCACGCTCGCCAACGCCGCCGCGTCCGCCGCCCGCTGCAGGGTGCGCTGCTGATAGCGCAACTGCCCCACGTCCAGCGCCAGCGCCAGCATCCCCATAATCGCCACCATGCCGAACGCAGCGATAACTGTGGCGGAACCGGATTCCAGTTTGAGAGACGTCTTCAAGTCCAAAACCCCATCGAGCGCGGGTCTGCTGGGACGCGGATCCCCGATAGACACCTCAGACTCTGCGTCGATCATCGGCAGCCCGAGAAAAACAATGAGAATACGCACGACATTCCCACGCCAATGTCATGCGCGATCATCCTCGCACGGGAAAGCATAAAGACCACGATTTCTTTGAGTTAGAAAGCAACAAGGCGGACAGCTTAGCTGTCCGCCTTATTGCTTACAACAAATCGATTTTTTTAGAAGGTTACAGTGCCATGAAGTTGAATCAAACGGGGCGAGGCGTCAGCTCCGCCTGTCGATCCAAGGATGCTTGTAGGTGCGCCGACCGTGGCCGCAATCGACCCGAGCGTGCTGTTATCGGAAGTCAAACCGTGCGAAGGATTCTGGAAGTTCGGGTGATTGAAGAAGTTGAAGAACTGGGCTCCGAGCTTGATCTTCAGGAAGTCGTAGTGGGGAACCGGAATGACTTTGAAAGCTCCCAAGTCCACATTGGTGTAAGAAGGTCCCACCAGGCTGTTACGTCCCTGTTGGGTAAAGTTGGTGGGTGAAGCAAAGGAACTTACAAAGTTGCACTTATTAGGAGCGGTGTCATTTGGCAGCAGAGCATGCTGACCGCCGCCGCAATGATGATCGAAGTTGTTATTCAGTTGCCGTGCGAACAAGAGCACCCCGCCATTGGCAAGTGAAGCGGTGCCGCCGGTCGTGGAGTTCGGATTGAGCAGACCGCTCGATACACTCTGTGTCACGGTATACGGCAGACCGGACTGATGGAACACGTCTCCGCTAATCTGGAAACCGCCCGTAATGGCCCGGAAGCGGTGGTACGAGGGAACTTCGTAAACGAAAGCTCCGGTTGTGTTGTGCTTGACGTTGTAATCGGCAGGCCCGTACTGCGCGTGCAGATTGTTAGGGTTGGCTACAGCCGACGAGTCCCCGTTGTCCGGTGCGTACGGCTCGAAACCTCCGTTACTAATCTCATCCAGGGCCTTGCTGAATTCATAGTTGAACTTCAGCGTCAGACCTCCACCGCTCCGCTCAGCGGAGACGACGACTCCATTGAAGTTGCTGCTCGCACCGGAGTAGACATTGGTGATGGTGGCGAATGGCGTGATCGGCTTGGCGGTGGGAATGGTTGGGAAAAAGTTGGCGGCGGCGCGGCTGTTGGAAAGATTCCGCGTGCCGTCCGCTACCGGCTCATGGTAGCCATGATTGCCCACATACAGAATCGTGATGCTGGAGTGGCGGTCAATCTGTCGCTCCACAGCCATGCTGTACTCCTCGTAGGTCGGATAGCTGATGTGAGCGGCAGGGGTCGTAAAGGATGGGGTGGAGAACGACCCGCCGGTCGCTGCGGTCACGGCTGCGGCAACCTGAGTGTAGTTCTGCCCCGTTCGGTATCCATTTTGGAATGCCGTGTTCGAGGCCACCGCGGTGGCGTATGCACTTCCTGCTGTCGACGAATCCATGTTGAAGTTGTTCGTGCCGGCACCACTGGTCGCTCCGTAGACCACAGCGTGGAAGTTGGTTGGAGCGTTGCTTAACAGATCGTCCGCGATGAGTCCCGGGAAGGTGTCAGAGGACATACCGAAGCCACCGCGGATTACAGTCTTGGGCGTTGGGGAGTAGTTGAAGCCGACACGCGGCATGAGGGAGACCTTCTGGTAGCCGGTGAAGGCCCGATAGCGA
>CAXTRZ010000101.1:6186-7100 GCA_964246715.1 uncultured Acidobacteriaceae bacterium
GGATAGAGGCGGCTTGCTGCTCCCACGGGCAGGGAGAAGACGTTGGACGACAGGACCTGGAAGCAATCAGTGTGGCAGGTTGGATTGGAGTCCCGCTCAAGCCGCAGTCCCGCCGTAAGAGTCAGATTGGGAGCAACTTTATAAGCATCTTCGACATAGGTTCCCATGTTGTACACGCTGACAGGCTGCGTCGGTCGAAGGGGGAAACGCTGGACGTATTCGTAGTCGATCAAGCCAGCTGATAGATTCTCGACGGTCGTGAGCGCCACTGGAGAGGTCGTCTCTTCTCCTTGAATATCAGTGATGTTGTCGCGGCGAATGTTATAGCCGACGCGAAGCGTGTTGCGACCTTTTGTGAAGCTGACATCGTCGATTACCTGGTAACCGGAGACGCGACGACCTTGCGGGAACGCGAAGTCTTCTCCACCGTACGTCGTGAAGGAGCCACTTACATACTCCAGCGTATAAGGCGCGACACTGGCGAGGGTCGCAGGGTTATTGTTGTTCTGAAATGGAGCGCTGTAGTAGTTGCCGGTAAGCACCAGTTGATTGGTCAAATTCGGCGAGAAGGTGTGCGTTTCGTTGATCTGGCCTTCCCATGCAGGCTGGGGGCTTGAGTCGGTAAACAGCGGGCTGATCAAATCTGTGTACGTGGGTTGGGTCCCGTGATCCTGCTTGTAGTGAATGTAGAACAGATCCTTGTCGCTGATGCGCCAATCCAAACGGCCCGTGATCAGGTTTTCAGTCAGTAACTCTGCGGAATGAGCGTAATAGGTCAGCGCAGTCGGATCATTGGGATTTTGAGTGACGCCGCTCGCCGCCGGACGAAACGGACTCGTGTTGTACGTGTTATAGATCCGTCCCAGCAAACCCTGCTGGTTGGCCGGAGCTGCGGCAAATGGAATGCCGTCCCC
>CAXTRZ010000101.1:7110-8053 GCA_964246715.1 uncultured Acidobacteriaceae bacterium
CCCCCAAATTGCCCACCCCGGCAGTGTTGGTCCCAGCCACATATCCAGCATCTGCAGTTGCGTTCAGCGTTGCGCAGCTTGCGTACGTCGTCGCACCTACTCCAGGCACATTGACCATACCGCCCGGATCCTTGCCTAAAGAGCAATTCTGAAAGGCCGTGTTCGGAACGTTCACTTGGCCCTGCTGCGGGGTCACAGCATGAATGCCTTCCGTGTTAACGAAGAAAAAGAGCTTGTCCTTGATGATTGGACCACCGATCGACGCGCCCCACTGATTTGCATTCACAAACGTTGGGATATTCTGCGTTCCGCTAAAAGCTTCATTCTGCTTGTTGAACCAGTCGTTCGAGTTTAGCAAGCGACCGTCCCAGTAGTAGCTCGCGTTTCCGTGAATCCGGTTCGTACCACCTTGGGTAATCTCATTCACCTGCGCACCGCCGAGCCCACCGAACTGTGAGCTATAGGCGGGCGAAACTACGGTGACCGTGTCCACTTCGTTGTTCCCAAGAGTCAGGTTGGAAGCGCCTGTATTGTTCAGATTCAGAAATGGATCGTTCTCATAACCGCCATCGAGCGTGAACATATTGGATAGGCCAGAGACGCCAAAGCTCGAGAAGTTACCGTAACCACCGGCTGCAGTCCCGGTGTTCATCACGGAACCAGGTGCGGTTTGAGCGATGAAGGTAAGATCGTTGCCAGGATTGGGCAGCGCCTGAACCTCCTCCGCAGTAAACGTCGTCGTCACATCTCCGTTGGTGGTGTTTATCGGGTTCGGCTCGGTGGTTACCTCTACGGTCGTTCCATTCTCGCCGACGCTTAACTTCACGTCATCCGTCGAAACGCTGCCGGCGGATACAGTGAAAGTTACCGTCGTTGTTGAAAATACAGCGGAACTGATGGAGACTGAGTAGGAGCCTGGCGAGAGAAGCGACACACGGTAGGA
>CAXTRZ010000102.1:0-7945 GCA_964246715.1 uncultured Acidobacteriaceae bacterium
TCCTCATGCTGCGTCTTCTATGATCTCGTCTTCGACGTCATCGGCCTCTACTACCGTATCTGGCTTCGAGCGCAACACCGGCGGCAACCACTTCCCGCCCCCGGCTTCGTAGGTTCGCTCGGCCATATCCGCAAGTGCGCCCTTCTTGAGCTTCTCGGTAGCCGGGGAAACCGGCGTGCCTCCGTCCATATCCACGAGCGCCTCGATGATTGCGGTCTTGGGCAGCCGGGAGAAATAAGTCTCCGCCGTCGCCTTGAAGTGCTTCTTCATGTCCAGCTGTAGTGCATCGGCCAACTGGTGAGCGTGACGACAAGCCTTGGCTCCGCTCTTGTAATCAACGGCGTCCACACCCGGCGCCACGAGAACCGCGAGCAACTGCATGAGTTGCTTATCCGACCGCTCGAGGCAGAACTGCCACAGCGCGGCTTCATCCGTGGGTAGCTCAGCCAACAGCGGTTTCTCCGCACCGCATTCCTTGAAGGCCAGGCTCTCGTCAGGGTGCTTGATGAGGGGCTCAAGCCAAGTCTGCTGCACGGTCAACTTGAGACAAGACCGCGTAGGCCCAAGTCGCAGGGTCGAGGCGGCAAGCGTGTAGACCACCGTCGCCAACGCGAGGCTGGGTCGCTTCGCAAACTCCACGCGCATGGCCGCTGTACGCTGCGCGGTCAGGTCTTCGATCAGCGAAGCCGGAATTGCGACATCCTCTACTACTGGGACCGTGACGCCAGCCCCTGCTTCTTGCGCGACCGCCGCGTCCTCCTCCTGATCTTCGGGCTTCACGTAACCGCGCCTAATCTCGGCCCGACCTTGGTACCCAATCGAGATGAACGCGCCAGCCCGCGATATGTCCTCGGATCGGTAAATCTCTGGACGGTCTTTCAAAGCATCGATCTCCGTCTGGACTTGTTGGAGCTTCGCTTCCTGTTCATCGGTCAACTCTGTCTCGTCGCCCTGGGCTTCAAGCTCGTCGTACTGTGTCGCAAGTTCGGACAGCCGTACCTCCTGCTCGGGTGTCAAGGGTAGGTCTGACGATTGAACCGTGTCATACTCTCGCGTGGCGCTCCAATCGAAGTCTGGTATGACCTGGACCCATTTCCAGCCTTCGCCGCGCACCTCAGCAACGACTTCTTCCAACTTCGCTGCGACAAGCTGATTCAGCAATGTGAGGTCGCTAATATAACCAGCATCGCCTTGGTCGAATAAGTCGCGCCGAACATTCCCGCCAGCAGCCTCGTAAGCTTCAAGGCCACCGATCAGTTTCACGCGCTTGTCGCTTGCGCAAACCTTACCTTCTGTAAATGCGGCCCTGAGTCCGCGCGGTTCCCGCCGCCACCCCTGCGCTTCATCCCAAACCTTCTCCTGCAATGCATGATCATCGGTCAGTGTGAGGGCGGCGACCTGCTCCAGAGTCATTCCGCCTTTTCGATACACGCCCAGCAGCTTCGGTGACACGCGGGCGAGCATTAGCCGTTTCGTGACGGTACTTTCTGACACGCCGAACCGCGCAGCAATGTCTCCGATGCTTGCTCCCTTCTCGATCAGGTCGCGGAACGCTTCGAACTGATCGGCTGGGTGCATCTGCGTCCGCACCACGTTCTCAGTAAGACTGATCTCGGTGGCGTCGGCATCGGCCGATACGATCATGCACGGCACCGGGTGATCTGCCGGGATCGCGCCTTCCTTCTGCAACGCCCTTAGGGCCGCAAGTCGTCGCTGTCCTGCGATGACACGGCGTTCACCCTTCTCACGCTTCTGGACGGTCAGCGGGCTCAACAGTCCATGGGCGCGGATGGATGCTGTCAGTTCGTCCAGGCCTTCCGTGACGGCGGTCTTGCGAACGTTGCCCTTCCACGCGGACAGCTTGGACAAGGGGATGGTTTCAACGGTCATGCTGCGGGTCTTTCTTCGATTGTTGTTGGAAATCAGGCGGTCGCTTCATCGGGAACCGAGAGCGGTTCTATCCACAGCGACATCAGATAGGCAGCGGCCGCTGCCTTGTGCTCATGCTGCGGCTCAAAGCTGCCGATTACACAGAGAAGGTGCCGGATTGCGGTGGACTGATCGACGCCATCCTTGGCGGGCAGGCGATCACGCGAGATGCCTTTGTAAAACCACTCTGAAAAGAGCTTGTTGTAGTACCCGCCTGGGTAGAGCTTGAACTCCTTCGGTATCTCTTCCATGGAAGGCATGAGCTTCAACGCTTCGGTGGGAAACGCGACCTCTATGTCCGACACCGGTGTTGGTTGTGACCACTTACTCATCTTCGAACTGCCTCCACGGTTTTCGTCAGCACTCATGACACTTGGCCGTGAGTTAGGCAGGCCTCTGCCAAAGCCAAGCGATGATGGCTGCGGAAGATGTTCCGCAGATACTGGATGTTGTCGGCATTGCGCTTAGACAGCTTGCCAGCGGTCGCGCCCACAGCCCGAAGCGAGACGATCAGATCGCGCATCTGGACGCGCGCCTCGCGGGCGTAACGCGCGTTTTCCGACATGCCGAACCACTCGGGATGTCTATCGCGAAACGCCTTATCTATGGCGATGGCGTGGTCTAGCTCAGCGCGTGGAACATGGCCATCGTAGAAACAGGAGAGCTTATAGGCAGCGTTTGGATGGCAAACGATGGCCTCTGTCGCGCCCTTGACTTGAGCGTTATGAGACGGGATATGTGTTTCAGCGGTCGGCATGGGTCGCTCCATGTTGTTCGTCAGGGTGGCGGGATGCTTCAACATCCCGTTCACCCGACTGTTGTGGCTTAGGCAAGGGGCGGTGTCAACCCCCTTCGTGCAGCAATTGCAGGAAGCGACAAACTGCTTGCGGGAACAATCTTGTCCAGCGCCTGAGGCTCATCTTCCGGTTCCAGAGTGGCGGCATAATCAGGGTGGAATGAAAGCTGCATGTCCGCGATCTTCTGCGCATCTGCGGCTGCTCTGAAGATTTCCCGCTTGTCGTTCTTCAAAGACTTGATCCAGTGGCTGATGTAGCTGGTGTGATTCGGGATGTCGGTTGGAAGGCCAAGCTCAGCCCCGACAAACGCCGATGCCAGCTCAGCTCTGAGTTCCTCGATGGCGTATCTTGCCGAACCGAAACCACCTTGCAGATCGCGGTTCAGCCGCTTGGGATGACCTGTCCAGTGGCTAAGCTCATGCAAAGCAACGGCAGCGAACTGCGCCGGACCATGAAAAGCGTGATCGGGCGGCAGCTGAATGTGATCGGTGAAAGGGCTATAAAACGCCCTGTCCCCGCCAATGCGAATGACCGCCCTGCTGTGGGTCAGTATGAGGTCAGCAGCTTCCGGCCTTGTCCATGGTGCTTCCTGCAACGTCGGAGCGCTATAAGGCGGTATCCCGTCGATCTGACTGGCGTGGAAGACACTATAGGCGCGGAGAATGGCATACGCTTTCGTTGCCGGTCGCTCGTCGCTCGCGGTCGTATCATCGTCGTCACGCTGAACCGGCTTGAAGAAGAAAATACCTGTGGCCTTCTCCCCCTTGCGGACCTGCCATTTCCGTTCGCTTGCCTGCTGATAGGTACACCAGCGCGGATCGCCGGTCTCAAAAGCGAGCGGGCTCATTCCGAGCAAGAGGACGTTGATGCCGCGATAGCGGTTGCCGGTGGTCGGGTTGAACGGTGCTTGCGGGCCGCCACACGCGTCCGGGTTCCACGGGCGCACCCATGGCTTTCGCCCATCCTCCAGCGCCGCCACAATCCTGTCCGTAACCTCCTGAAAATGGTCTCGCCGCGCCTGCTGCTTCATGCTCTGCTCCGTTGGTAAGCCGCCATTCATGGCGGGGTGCGCCATGAATGGAACGGAGAGCAAATGCCGTAGCGGCGAGCGGTTGTCAAACCCGGCCGGCTCGCCCGGCCGCCTGCTTGCAGGTTGGTTTGACACGAGGGAGGCGCGAGGCAACTACCGGACACGAGGTATTCTGTCGCCAGGAGCGACGATCGCGTATGGCCGGGAAAGCGCCGAAGGATGATGCTACGCAGTCCTCAGCAACCTGGAAGCGCCTGCCAGCCGCCATAGTTCTGGTTGCGCTCGGATTGCTCCACGCCGTAGCTCCGACGCTGCTTACGCTCGATTGGCCGACAGTTGGAATGATCTGTGCCGGGCTGTTTCTGATCTTCGTCCCGGTCGAAAAAATTGGGGACGTCATTCAGAGCCTTGAGATCGGAAACACCAAGATTCTGTTCCGTCAGGTTAAGGCCCTCAACAAGAGCGTCGGTATCGCCGAAGCCGAGGAAGCTGAGCAAGCGCCAAAGATGCTTCAGGCCTCAGCCGCAACGCCTGCTCCGTCCTACAGCTTCGAGAAACTTCTGTCCGTCGACAAGGAGATGGCGCTGATCGGCATATCGCTTGAGATCGAAAAGCAGTTGGCAGCACTCGCCCAGAAGAGCGGGACCATCTCACCGACGTTTGCGGCCAATTGGCATCAAGCCACGACGACGCTTGTTCAGCGACAGGTGATCACGCCGGCGACGGCTAGTGCACTGACCGAATTCCGGCAGGTGCGCAATCAGTTGATCCATCCGGTGAGCGGTGTTCCCCCCGAGGCCGTGGTGGCGAGCGCCATCGACAGCGGAATCAAGCTCCTACAGCTACTTTCGGCCCTTTGAAGGTGCTTTCCAAGATCGTTGCATCAGGCGCTTCATCACTTCAGCGGTGCCATGGCCGTGAAAGCCCCTTGGGTAGGCCGGATGATAAACGGGCGCGGCAAGAGCATAGCCATTAGTGCCAGTGGGGTACCAGTACGCATTCTGCTCGGAATCCGCATCCAGGTTGGAGCAGAAGCTTTCGGGCAGCGGGAACCTCGGCTCAGGAACAGGCGGATTCTCCGGGAAGTGTTCCTTACCGGCCATGAAGCGCCAGTTGGTCTTACCGACTACGAGAATGCGGTTGGGTTTGCAGACCGCCAGCACTTCTTTGAACCCGCTCACGGTCTCCGGCGACACCCACATCTCGTCTCCGGGACGATCGCGTGGTCCCTCACCCACGAAATGCTGGACGTAGTTATAGAAAGCCACCATGTCCCAGCCGCGAAGGCCGTCCTTCTTTCCGGGCACCGGGATTAGCTTTTCGAGGCTTTTCCAGAAGCGGTGACGGTCGATGCCTTCCATTGCGGCGGCGGTCGTTTCGCTCTCATTCACGGGACGGCCATCCCACGGATAGTGGGATTCACCGAGGATGAGCAGCCTGATATCTCCCGCAACCTTGCCGTAACTGTTGCCGATGACCGGGTGGAACCGCGCCGCCGTGAAGACGTATTTGGGAGCCATGCCCAATTCTTCCACATAGTATTTTCGCCTTATCTTCGCTTAGACTCTCTCCATGGGCGGTCCTAGAGCGTCGACGCAGCGACAGATTGACGCGGGCAAGATATGTGCCTTTTGCAGACGATCGCTGGACTTCCAGCCAACGCGCGAACGGCTATGCGACAAGTGCGGCGGCAAGCGGTACCGGATTTATATGCATTACATGCTGGCCGACGGTTGGTTCTGCCAATTTCTCGAGGAGGATCTGAAGACGCCTCTGCCGCGCAAGGTTCGCCTCGATGATCCTGCCAAGATCATCGAAATGGCAGAGAAGGGTGGCGCGGCGATGCTGTTGGAGGATCGCCAGGCGCTCGACTACGGCATTGCGCAGGGACGGGGCAGCGTGTGGCTGAACCTGACTTGGGAGCAGTATCAGAAGCTGAAACGGCGCAGTCGATAACAGGCACACGACGGCAGCGTTAGTCCGTCTTCGGCTTCGGCGTTGTAGATTTAGGGCTTTCCCCGGTCGGATGCTCCGGCGAGTGGTCTTTCACCTCTGCATCTTGTTTGTCCTTGAGGATACTTAGGACCGCCGTTTGCTCTGTAACAAGTGTCTGGATGAGGCCTGATGTGATCTGGCGCTCTTGCATCATGTCCTGTCGGGCGTAGTACCAGAGGAAGCAGGCCAGCAAAGCTGGGAAGATCAGCGGCGACCTAAGCGCCGACGAAACGAGTGCTGCGCCCTTGTCTTTCGCGCTAGCCTCATCGGCTTTCGGAGCGGCCGCAGGAGCAGGACGCGAATCGATGTAATCCCGCACATCCCTGGGTATCTCAACCGAATAGTTGAGAGAGCCGGACTCGCTCGGAAAAACATTGTTGAAAGCCTCGGGTAGATAGGCGCCGAAGATGGCCTCGAACGCTTCACTGTTATTGCCGATCAGCTCGACGAAGGCATCGACGTCGGGTAAACCCAGGTCGACCTTCATGCTGCCGTACCGGATCGCTTCCACTGTTGTCACCAGCCGAGCAGGGCTGACAGACTCTCCTTCCGGCCGTTTCAATGGAAGATCGTCAAAGTCCCGAGACTTCCCCAACAGATCGCGGACCATCAAGCTGAGAAGATTCAATGGGAGAAGGTTTCTTAGCGTCTGCTCCTGCCGTGACGCGAACTCGTCGGAATCCAAGGAGCCCGCCGTACGCAATCGAGCATTCAGTGCAAAATCATTCCAAAATGCTGTGCGAGAGTTTTGACCGTCGTAAACGGCGTTTCTTACCCGAACGGTCACTGTGATGATCTTCATCGTTTCCCTTTACGACAGAGGTGGAGTACCGGAATTGTAATCGCCCATCGTGAAAGGCCGACGGGGAAAGTCGTCCTCTGATCGTGGTTGCGCACTGTCGAGAAAAAGCTAGAATATCCGCATGAACACGACGCTGAACAACACGTTCTGGGACGATTGCGAGCTGGTCAGCCGCGACCCCGAAGTCGTGTCTGGTGCCCCGGTGCTAAAAGGTACGAGATTGCCGGCTGACACTCTCGTCGAGAATGTCGAGGCGTTTGAGGAACTCGAAGGCATGTCGGAGGACCAGGCTATCTCCGCGACGCTTGAAGCGTTCCCGACCACGCCGGGCGGTATGGAAACGATCCGCACGCTGCTGGCCTATCAGGCCGCGCACATTCCGCAGCTACAGTCTTGAAAGTGTTCCTCGATGAAGGCGTTCCAGAGCCGCTGGAGCGGCTGCTAAGCGACCATGAAGTCTCCAGTGTGGGCAGCCTTGGTTTGAAGGGAACGAAGAACGGTAAGCTCCTTGCCATCGTCGAAAACCTGCCGGCCGATGCGTTCATCACAGCCGACAAGTCGATGCAGAAGCAGCAGAACTTGCTCGGTCGCCCGTTCGCGACCCTGCTCTTGTCCACTAACTCCTGGCCGCTTATCCGCGATCACATAGCGGACATCAGGCAGGTTTTAGAGACGGCACCGCGAGCCGAGGTCACGCCGGTTGACTGCGGCGTGTTTGTACCGCGCCGGTTTCGCAAGCCTCAGCCTTGAGCGACAAAGAACATCGCGATGCTTCTATGGCGATCCGGGATCTCGTGCAGGCCTTCCGGCTGCCACAGGCTTGGCCGATCACGATCCAGAAGCCGAAGGGCTCGGTGACGATAGAGGCTGGTGAGCTGGTGCGAAGGATCGAGAAGCGGTATGGGTGAGAGGAGCATTCATCTCTTGCAGAATCAGGTGCGATCAGCCAGTGTGCGCCGATGACCATGTGGCGAAATTCTTTCCGATATCGGACCTCCTTCTAATCACGGAAGGTTGGCAGAGCGGCAATTGCGCCTGACTGTAGATCAGGTTCCTTCGGGGTTCGTAGGTTCGAGTCCTTCACCTTCCACCACATCAGTGTCATCCAGCGGCTAGGATAGCGGTCTCCAAAACCGGAAACGCGGGTTCGAGTCCCGCCACTGGTGCCAAGGTGGCCATAATTGACACGCCTCTGTTTTGGCGGCACTCTCCCACCATGCCGCCGGTCAATCCCAAAACCCGACGCAAGGTCTTCATTCGAGATCGCTGGTTTTGCCATTACTGCGACGTGAAGCTTTACGAAAAGGAAGGCCCGACTGTAGACCACAAGGTGCCACGCTCGCGCGGCGGCAAGAACACGCTTGAAAACCTCGTCGCATGCTGCCGCTGGTG
>CAXTRZ010000103.1:0-1746 GCA_964246715.1 uncultured Acidobacteriaceae bacterium
TGCACGGAGCAGGGCGAACTCGGCCTCGGACGCAACGTCCTGGTCGCCTTCATGCCCTGGCGCGGGTATAACTTCGAGGACGCCATTCTCATCTCCGAGAAGATCGTTCGCGAGGACTACTACACCTCCATCCACATTGAGGAGTTCGAGATCGAGGCCCGCGACACCAAGCTCGGGCCGGAAGAGATCACGCGCGATATCCCTAACGTCTCCGAGCACGCCCTGCGTGATCTGGACGAGTCGGGCATCATCCGCATCGGCGCCAAGATCGGCCACAACGACATCCTCGTCGGCAAAGTCACTCCCAAGGGCGAGACCCAGTTGACCCCGGAAGAGAAGCTCCTCCGCGCCATCTTCGGCGAAAAGGCCGGCGACGTTCGTGACGCCTCGCTCACCTGCCCTCCGGGCATCGAAGGCACCGTCGTCGACGTCCGCATCTTCTCCCGCAAGGGTCAGGAAAAAGACGAGCGCGCCAAGCAGATCGAGCAGGAGATGGTGGAGAAGCTGGAGCGCAACCTCGCCGATGAGATCCGCATCTTGACCGACGAGCGCCTCAAGCGTCTCGAAGCCATCCTTGGTAAGAAGGAGGTTCTCGCCGACCTCCACGATGAGCGCACCAACAAGAAGCTCCTCAACAAAGGCGAGATCCTCGACCGCGACATGATCGAACTCATCTCCACCCGGAACCTCAAGCGCATCCGCTACGCCGACAAGGACCCTCGCGTCAACGAGCAGATCGATGAGATCGAGGAGATGACCTCGCGCCAGATCGACGTGTTGCGTAAGATCACCAACGAGAAGATCGGCAAGATGCAGAAGGGTGACGAGCTCTCCCCCGGCGTCATAAAGATGGTCAAGGTCTACATCGCCATGAAGCGCAAGCTCTCGGTCGGTGACAAGATGGCCGGACGCCACGGCAACAAGGGTGTCATCGCTCGCATTCTGCCGGAGGAGGACATGCCGTACCTCCCCGACGGAACTCCGGTCGAGATCGTCCTCAATCCGCTTGGCGTGCCTTCTCGTATGAACGTCGGGCAGATCCTCGAGACGCACCTCGGCTGGGCCGCCCACACCCTGGGTGCTCAGATCGCGGAGCTCGCCGCTACCATGGAGTCCGCCAACGAAGTGCGCGAGCTCTTCAAGGCACGCTTTGCCGGCACCGCTGCCCTGAACCAGCTTCTTGACCTCGACGACGAGCAGACCCTGCGTGTCGCTGCCGGCATGAAGCGCGGCATCTGGTTCGGCACCGCGGTCTTTGATGGCGCGCGCGAGACCGAGATCAAGGCGCTTCTGAAAGCTGCCGGGCTGCCTAGCTCGGGCAAGACGCAGCTCTTCGATGGCATGCTCGGAGATCCCTTCGAGCAGCCCGCCACCGTCGGCTACATCTACATGCTCAAGCTGTCGCACCTTGTCGACGACAAGATTCACGCTCGCTCCATCGGACCGTACTCCCTCATTACTCAGCAGCCGCTGGGTGGTAAGGCCCAGTTTGGCGGACAGCGCTTCGGGGAGATGGAGGTCTGGGCCCTCGAAGCCTATGGCGCCGCCTACATCCTGCAGGAGCTGCTCACCGCCAAGTCCGACGACGTCTTCGGTCGCACCAAGATCTATGAGGCCATCGTCAAGGGCGACCAGGGAGAGCTGATGAAGGTTTACAGCAGCACCGCCTCGCAGCTCGACAAGAGCGTGCAAAAGGGCGTCCTGCACAAGAACACCGCCAGCCGCTACAAGAGCCGCCTGAACGCG
>CAXTRZ010000103.1:1756-7909 GCA_964246715.1 uncultured Acidobacteriaceae bacterium
CAAGATCTATGAGGCCATCGTCAAGGGCGAAGCTGCCATCGAACCCGGCGTGCCGGAGTCGTTCAACGTCCTCATCCGCGAGCTCCAGTCGCTTTGCCTGGACGTCGAGCTCATCAAGCAGGCCGACCAGAAGAAGGTACCCCTGCCGCAAATCGCAGCCGCCGACTAACCGGCTGCACGCAATACCCGCCGGCCCAGGCCGCGGCTCCTCTGAGCAAGGCACTCTGCTCAATGTTCACGGGAGCCCGGCCAACGGCAAGCCGGCACAGAATAGAGGAAGGCGCTGAGACTTAAAGCAACACCTCCAGCGCCCGGCACCAAAACCGTACCAGCAGCCACAAACGGAGACGCAAACATATGTTCCGCTCCAGCCCCTTTGAACTCACCGGCCCCATCGCCGACTTCGACGCCATCAAGATCCAGCTCGCCAGCCCGGAGAAGATTCGCTCCTGGTCGCACGGGGAGGTCACCAAGCCAGAAACCATCAACTACCGCACCTTCAAGCCGGAGCGCGACGGCCTCTTCTGCGCCCGTATCTTCGGACCCATTACCGACTGGGAGTGTCTCTGCGGCAAGTACAAGCGCATGAAGCACCGCGGCGTCATCTGCGACAAGTGCGGCGTTGAAGTCACGCTCAGCAAGGTTCGCCGCGAGCGGCTCGGTCACATCGAACTCGCCAGCCCCTGCTCACACGTCTGGTTCTTCAAGGGCCTGCCCTCCCGCATCGGCCACCTGCTCGATATCTCGCTGCGCGAACTGGAAGCCGTCCTCTACTTCGAGTCCTACGTCGTCGTCGATCCAGGCGACGCGCCCGTCAAGGAGCGCGAGGTCATCAAGGACGAGACCCGCTTCCGCGAGCTCGACCAGCAGTACCGCCCCTCCGGCTTCAAGGCCATGATGGGCGCCGAGGCCATCAAGGAACTCCTCAAGCGCGTGGAAATCGTCGAGCTCTCCGTCGAACTCCGCGAGCGCATGAAGACCGAGACCTCGCTGCAGAAGAAGCTCAAGTACAGCAAGCGCCTTAAGATTGTCGAGGCCTTCCGCAAGTCCGACAACTTGCCCCAGTGGATGATCCTCGACGTGATCCCGGTGATCCCGCCCGAACTTCGTCCGCTCGTTCCGCTCGATGGCGGCCGCTTCGCCACCTCCGACCTCAACGACCTCTACCGCCGCGTCATCAACCGCAACAACCGGCTGAAGAAGCTCATGGACCTCCATGCGCCGGAGGTCATCGTCCGCAATGAGAAGCGCATGCTGCAGGAGGCTGTCGATGCCCTCTTCGACAACGGCCGCCGTGGCCGCGTTCTTCGCGGAGCCAACAACCGTCCCCTCAAGTCGCTCTCGGACACCCTCAAGGGCAAGCAGGGCCGCTTCCGTCAGAACCTGCTCGGCAAGCGCGTGGACTACTCGGGCCGCTCGGTCATCGTCGTCGGTCCGGAGCTCAAGCTCCACCAGTGCGGCCTACCCAAGAAGATGGCGCTCGAGCTCTTCAAGCCCTTCATCTATCACCGTCTCGAGCAGACCGGCCACTGCACCACCATCAAGCAGGCCAAGGAGATGGTGGAGATGCAGGAGCCTATCGTCTGGGACATCCTGGAAGAGGTCATCAAGGACCACCCGGTCCTGCTGAACCGCGCCCCGACGCTTCACCGTCTCGGCATCCAGGCCTTTGAGCCCGTACTCGTGGAAGGTAAGGCGATCAAGATCCATCCGCTCGTCTGCACCGCCTTCAACGCGGACTTCGACGGCGACCAGATGGCCGTGCACATCCCGCTCAGTCCAGAGGCCCAGATCGAAGCCTCCGTCCTGATGCTGGCCTCGCACAACATCCTCTCGCCCGCCAGCGGTCAGCCCATCACCGTCCCCACCCAGGACCTCGTCCTCGGCCTCTACTATCTCACCAAAGCCAAGGTCAACGCCAAGGGTGAAGGCCGTGTCTTCGCTAACATTGAAGAAGTCTTGATGGCGCTTGAAGCCGGCCAGGTTGAGACCCTCTCGCCCATCCGTCTTCGCTACACCGGCTCTGTGCTGGACATGACCACCGCGTACGACGATCAGGACCTCACCCACACGGAGGCCGTGGAGTACAACAACCAGTTCATCTCCACCACCGTTGGCCGCGCCATCCTCAACGACGCGCTCCCCGAAGACATGCCCTTCGTCAACGGCCTGCTCAAGAAGAAGGGCATCGGCCAGCTCATCAACTACTGCTACCTGAACCTCGGCCTCGAGACCACCGTCAAGACTCTTGACCGCGTCAAGGACCTCGGCTTCAAGTACGCCACCCGTTCCGGTCTCTCGGTCGGCCTGGATGACATGGTCATCCCGGACTCCAAGTACACCGTCGTCTCCGAAGCCGAAAAGCAGGTCATCAACGTCCAGCAGCAGTACCTTGACGGCGCCATCACCAACGGTGAGCGCAACAACAAGGTCATCCAGCTCTGGTCCACGGTCACGGAGCGTGTCGCCGACGAGATGTTCAACAACATGAAGCAGGCCGACAAGGACGGCGCCATGAATCCCATCTACATCATGGCCGACTCCGGAGCCCGCGGTTCCAAACAGCAGATCCGTCAGCTCTCCGGCATGCGCGGCCTCATGGCCAAGCCCTCCGGCGAGATCATCGAGACCCCCATCACGGCCAACTTCCGTGAAGGCCTCACCGTGCTCCAGTACTTCATCTCCACCCACGGCGCACGCAAGGGTCTCGCGGACACCGCACTCAAGACCGCAGACTCCGGCTACCTGACCCGCCGCCTCGTCGACGTGGCCCAGGACGTCATCATCTCGCAGGTTGACTGCGGCACCGTCGAAGGCATCTTCGTCACCCCCATCATCGAAGCCGGTGAGACCATCGAGCCCCTCCGCGACCGCATCATCGGCCGCGTCTCGCTCGAAAAGCTCAAGGACTTTGAAGGCAAGGTCATCGTCGACGTCAATGAAGAGATCGATGAAGACAAGGCCTCGGCAGTCCAGGCAGCCGGCATCGAGAAGGTGAAGATCCGTTCCGTCCTCACCTGCGAGTCCAAGCGCGGATGCTGCATCCTCTGCTACGGCCGTAACCTCGGCTCCGGCAAGATGGTGGAGATGGGCGAAGCCGTCGGCGTCATCGCGGCCCAGTCCATCGGCGAGCCCGGCACCCAGCTCACCATGCGTACCTTCCACATCGGCGGCACGGCATCGCGCGTCTCGGACGCCTCGCACCTTGAGGCCAAGAACGCCGGCTCCATCCGCTTCATCAACCTCGTCACCGTCCGCTCCAAGGAAGGCCACCTCGTCGCCTTCAACCGCAACGGATCCATCGCCGTCATCGACGAAAAGGGCCGTGAGAAGGAGCGTTACGCCATCGTCTACGGCGCCAAACTCCGCATTGAAGACGGAGCCCAGGTCAAGCAGGGCGACGTCATCGGCGAGTGGGATCCGTACACCTTCTCGCTCCTCACTGAGATCGCCGGAACCGTCCAGTTCAAGGACCTCCAGGAAGGCGTCACCCTCAATGAGGAAGTCGATGAGGTCACCGGGCTCTCGCGTCTCGTCGTCGCGGACTCGCCCGACGAAAAGCGTCAGCCCACCATCCTCATCAAGGGTGCAGCCGGCACCAAGCGTTACCTCATGCCGTCACGCGCCCACCTCATGCTGCAGGATGGCGATGAAGTCTCCCCCGGAGACATCCTCGCCAAGATCCCGCGCGAGACCACCCGTACCAAGGACATCACCGGCGGTCTGCCGCGTGTCGTCGAGCTCTTCGAGGCCCGCAAGCCCCGTGACCCGGCGATCATCTCGAAGATCGACGGCGTCGTCCGCTTCGGTGAAGTCTCCAAGGGGCAGCGTAAGGTCTACGTCACCGCGGATAACGGCCAGGAAGAGGAGTACAGCGTTCCCCGCGGCGTCTACGTCAACGTTCAGGAAGGCGAGCGCCTGCGCGCCGGCGATCCTTTGATCGACGGCCCCCGCAGCCCGCATGACGTCCTTGAAGTCCTCGGAGAGCGCGCCGTCCAGATGTATCTCGTCAACGAAATCCAGGAGGTCTACCGCCTCCAAGGCGTGACCATCTCGGACAAGCACATCGAGACCATCGTTCGCCAGATGCTGCGTTGGGTCAAGATCGAAGAAGTCGGCGACACCGCCTTCCTCGTCGATCAGCAGACCGACCGCTTCCGCTTCAACGAGGAAAACCAGAAGACGCTCATGAACGGTGGCCGCCCCGCCATCGGACGTTCGCTCCTTCTCGGCATCACCAAGGCGTCGCTCTCGACCGATAGCTTCATCTCGGCCGCCAGCTTCCAGGAGACCACCCGTGTGCTCACCGAGGCTTCCATCAACGGAAGCATCGACACGCTCCGCGGCCTCAAGGAAAACGTCATCGTTGGCCGCCTGATCCCCGCCGGAACCGGCATGGAGTACTACCGCAACGTCCAGCTCTCCCCAGAGCTGGAGGAGGCGGCAGCCCAGGTCCAGCAGGAAGTCACCGCAGCCATCGAAGCCGAAGAGCGCGAGCTCGAGCAGATGCGCATGGAAGGCGAACAAGAAGAAATGGCCGCCGAGTAAGCACTTCGTGCCGTCTTGGATGCTTCGCATGAAAACAAACAACGGCAAGGACCCCAGTCCTTGCCGTTCGTCTTGGGTGCCCCATCCTCGACCGACAGTCTCATCGTCGGGCAGGGTGGGGTATCGTTTGCGGCCAGCAAACGACCGCTCTCGTTAGTAGCTCGCCTGCCCATTCCTTTGCGTTCAAATTCTCCTTGCAGAAGGGAAGTTCATCTACTAGAAATTCTTAATGGGTTTGCTCAAGAACATCTTTACTCTCGGCGGGGCATATCGGTTAGATAAAGCACGAGCCCGACTCGCTAATTCTCAAGCTGTATACCAGCGGATCAAAGAGCGGATGGATTCAGTAAACGGCAGCATCGCCTTAGCAGTTGATCGCCTAGGCCGCTCGTTCAAGAGGACGAAGCGCGAGCTGTCAAGAGCACATGCGATGCTACATCCTAGGTGCTTGAGAAAATTAGTGACTTCCAACGAACTTGCGAGAACTAATTACGGAAGCGAGCGAACTACAGCTCTTACGCGAACCTATGCCAATGGCGGTTCTAGCTCCACTCAATTAGCTGTTTTAGGTGCTTCTCTGGGAACGTCAGCTGCCATAATAGCTTGGCAAGGAGTTCAGGTGATCGGTATCGCATCAACCGGCACAGCGATTGGCGGTATCTACGGCGCGGCAGCTTCCAACGCAGGTTGGGCGGCCTTTGGAGGCGGATCGTTGGCGACGGGAGGTGGCGGAATGGCATTAGGCCACTTAGTCCTACCCGGTATCGGTCTCTGTATCGCTGTGGGTGTGAGCGCCTACACTACTCACGTCGAAGCCGACAAAGTAAATGCCTTCTGCACCGATTTGGAGTTAGCAAACAACGAAAATCAGCAAACGCTGGCCTTTACCGAATCGGAACTCAGCAAGCTTTTGAGGGCTGAGAATATATACGACTCTGCGGATCGGCGCCTCAGAGAAGAAATCCGTTTGGTAAGAATAAAGCTTCGTCGATTCGGCTGGATAACTCTGCTTTATCGCTGGGTACGGTTTAAGATTAAAGGTGTCTACTACACAGCCGAAGAGTTGTCTTATGTGAAGCAACTGGAACGAGCGGTCAATGACTTCATGAAAACTTTTGGAGTGTCTTGAAATGGGTGCCCCATCCTCGACTGACAGTCTCATCGTCGGGCAGGGTGGGGTATCGTTTGCGGTCAGCAAACGACCGTCTTCCCTAAACCCGCCCCAAACTCTAAACTCGTACGTATGTCCTCCGGCCTAGTCCGTTACCAAACCTCCGGCGACCTCCACTTCATCACCTTCAGTTGTTTCCGTCACCGCCCCATCCTCGGAACCCCTGAAGCCCGAGACCTCTTCCTCACCCTCCTCGAACGAACCCGTGAACTCTACGACTTCCACATCCTCGGCTACGTCGTCATGCCCGACCATGTCCATCTCCTGCTCTCCGAACCCACCAAAGTCCCCTTGAGCCAGGCCATACAAATCCTCAAGCAGCGCTTCTCAAAGACCCGCCCCGAATCCGAAGTCTGGGAATCCCGCTACTACGATTTCAACGTCAAGACCGAAGACAATCGAGCCGAAAAGCTCCACTACATCCACCAGAACCC
>CAXTRZ010000104.1:0-7846 GCA_964246715.1 uncultured Acidobacteriaceae bacterium
GTCCCACAGCAAGGATGCATGGGTGCTGTGGGACGGCGAGGTGGACCAGTTCAGCATGTTGCGGCCAAAGAACGAGCCGCTGGAGCTGCGGCGCGTCTCGCGCGTGGTGCCGAGCAGCGTGGCGGATAACACGTTCTGGCTGGGGCGGTATGTGGAGCGAGCAGAGAGTATCGCGCGGGTGCTGCGGTCGCTGGCGCCGCGGGTGCATCGCGCGGAGGAGACGGAGCTGGCGAGCCTGATCCGGCTGCATGGATGCCTGGCGGCGCGGCAGAGCAAGCTGGGCAAGGGCAGGAACAAGAAGCCCACGTTCGCGGCGCTGGAGCAGGAGGTGCTCTCCATGCTGACGGACGGCAAGCGGTATGAGAGCCTGCCGGCGACGCTGGGCGAGGTGGCCCGGATCGGCGGCAACGTGCGGGAGCGGCTTTCGGCGGACATGATGCTGCTGATCGGGCAACTGCGGGATGTGGTGCAGCCGGAGCGGGGGGCTCGGCTGCCGGATTATGCGGCGAAGCTGACGAAGTGCCTGGAGCTGCTTTCGGCGTTCAGCGGAATGGAGCGCGAGAACATCAATCGCGGCTCCGGGTGGCTGTTTTTGAGCCTGGGACGAAGGCTGGAGCGGGCGATCTATCTGACGCGGCAACTGCGCGGGATCACCCATGCCGCGGCGGCGGAGAACTGGCCGTTTCTGGAGTGTCTGCTGGAGGTGGGAGACAGCTCCATGACCTACCGGCAGCGGTACTACACCACGCTGCAGCCGCTGGCGGTGCTTGATGTGCTGATGGCGGATGAGACAAATCCGCGGTCGTTGGACTTCCAACTGGATCATCTGGTGGAGATCTACGGCAAGCTGCCGCGGCATGTTCCGGCGGACCTGAAGGCGATCCAGAGCGCGCTTGAAGGGCTGCGGGCGATCGATCTGCGGGGAATTCAGTATCCAGCAGTCCCAAAAAAGCGGGGGACGGGCGGGCTGGTGCAGCTGGATCGGTATCTGGGTAGTCTGCAGACGCTGTTGCCGTCCTGGTCGGATAATCTGTCGAGCCTATACTTTAGTCACGCGCGCACCCTCCCGATCTCCATGGGGACTTAGGCCAGGAATGCTCTACAGGATCATCCACCGGACCACCTATAAGTACGCATCCCCAGTCAGCGTCGGCGATCACGTGGCGTGTCTGAAGCCGCGCTCGTACGCGCAGAACGAACTGGTGTACAGCAGGTTGAAGATTCATCCCATCCCGGCGACGTGCACGGAGCGGGTGGATTACTTCGGCAATCTGCAATCGTTCTTCACCCTGCAGGAGCCGCATCAGGAGCTTGTCGTTGAGGCCCGGAGCGAGGTGGTGCGCGGGCATGGGCTTGGGGTAAACGGCAAGCCGGAGCTGGCGTGGGAGGAGTCGACAAGGGCGCTGTTTGAGGATCACTCCGAGGCCGGGTTGGATGCGCATCAGTATCAGTTTGAGTCGCCACGCATCCGCATCCGGCCGGAGTTTGCGGCGTATGCGCTCACGTCCTTCACTCCAGGGCGGCCAATGCGCGAGGCGCTGCTGGATCTAACCTCGCGGATTCACCGCGACTTCAAGTTCGACTCCAAGGTGACGACGGTGCGCACGCCCATCGAAGAGGTCTTCAAGAAGCGGCGCGGCGTATGCCAGGACTTCGCGCATCTGCAGATTGCGTGTCTGCGCTCGGTCGGCGTGGCGGCGCGCTATGTGAGCGGATATCTGCGGACGCATCCGCCGCCCGGCCAGCCCAGAATCGTGGGCGCGGATGCAAGTCATGCCTGGGTGTCGGCGTACTGCCGGAGCCAGGGATGGTTGGATGTCGATCCGACCAACGACGTGGCGCCGACCGATGGGCATGTGACGCTGGCGTGGGGCCGTGAATACGGCGATGTGAGTCCGCTGCGCGGGCTGATCCTGGGCGGAGGCGGCCACACGCTGAAGGTGGAAGTGGATATGGAGCCGCTGGGAGATTGAACGTGTAACGTAGTACGCCGGATGGAGCATGAATGACGCATGGGATGCAGTCCCACATGAAAGGAACTTTGCACATGTCACAGTTTTGGGAACAATGGACCTTCCAATGTGCAGCGCGGCTTCGTGCAGCGCGGCTGTGCGCACTGATCATGCTTTCACTGCTATGGCTGCGGCCCGTCAGCCAGGCGCAGCAGGCCATGAAGACCTTGCTGGTGGGGGTGGACCATCGCTCCGTGCAGACGCTGGACGGCGATTGGCACTACCTGGTGGATCAGCCGCCGGCCCGGTCCCTGTATGGAGCGGATGGCAAGGTGCGCGATGACAGCTACGGAATGAATACGCACCCGAACATCAAGGTCAGCACGACAGCGCACAACGATGAGTATGATTTCGCCACCGCGCCCACGCTACGTGTTCCAGGAGACTGGAACACGCAGGAGCCGACGCTCTTCCGCTACGAGGGGGTGGTGTGGTATCAGCGCGACTTCAACTTCCAGCCGAAGCCCGGTGGCCGAACGTTTCTGCACATCGGCGCCGCGAACTACAGGTCATTTGTGTGGGTCAACCAGAAGCGCATCTGCGACCACGAGGGCGGCTTCACGCCGTTCGATTGCGAAGTGACCACAGCGCTGAAGCCGGGAAGCAACTTCGTCGTCATCGCGGTAGATTCCACCCGCATGATGGACGGCATTCCGTCGGTAGGCATTGATTGGTTCAACTACGGCGGCCTGACGCGGGATGTCTCGCTGGTGACGCTGCCGCAGGCGTTCATCGACGACTATGACGTCCATCTGAAGCATGGATCGAGCTTCTCCGCGGCGGACGCCAAGACGCTGGCCGGTTACGTTCATGTGGAGGGCGCGGCTGCAGGAACTCCGGTGATGGTGCGGATTGCGGAGGCGGGCGTGGATACGACCGTGAAGACGGATGCGCAGGGACGAGCCGCCTTTGAGGTGCAGGCCAAAACGCTGGAGCTGTGGGCGCCGCAGACGCCGAAGCTGTACAAGGTGCAGCTTAGCGCGGGGCAGGATCAACTGACCGATGAGATCGGCTTCCGCGACATCCGCGTCGACGGCACGCGCATCCTGCTCAACGGCAAGGCCGTGTTTCTCCAGGGCGCGAACATGCACGCGGAGGCGCCTTATCGCACGGGCCGCGCGTACAGCGAAGAAGATGTGAAGAACATCTTCGGCTTCCTGAAAGATATGAACGCAAACTTCTTGCGGCTGGCGCACTATCCGCATGATGAGCGCATGGAGCGCATGGCCGACCGGCAGGGCGTGATGGTGTGGTCGGAGATTCCGCTGTGGCAGCACATCTCCTTTGACAAGCCGGAGGTGTACGCGAAGGCGACGTTCATGCTGCAGGAAATGATTCGGCGCGACCGCAACAAGGCCTCCGTGATCCTGTGGTCCGTCTCGAATGAGACGCCCAACAACGCCACGCGCACGCAGTTCCTGACCAACCTGGCGAACGAGGCCCGCAAGCTGGACCCGACGCGCCCCATCACGTCGGCGCTTATCGGACCGCATGTCAAGGGCGACCAGATGATCGAGGACGATCCATTGACCAATGCGCTGGATGTTGTGGGACAGAACGAGTATGTGGGCTGGTATGAACTGAAGCCTGAGGATGCAGACAGACTGACGTGGACGTTCCCGCAGAAGCCCATCATCATGTCAGAGTTTGGAGCCGAGGCGACGCCGGGCCGGCACGGCAGCAAGGATGAGCGCTGGACCGAGGAGCAGCAGGTGAACACCATGCAGCATCAGTTCATCATGCTGAACAAGGTGCCGCAGCTTCGCGGGATGACGCCGTGGATCCTGATGGACTTCCGCTCGCCCACGCGCAACCTCCCCATGCTGCAGGATGGATACAACCGCAAGGGGCTCATCTCGCAGGACGGCAAAAAGAAGCAGGCGTTCTTTCTCTTCCAGAAGACGTATAAGGAGCACTCGGTCGGCAAGCCGGAGTAGCCTTCGGAGAGCAGTCGCCAAGCGAGATAGTCCACGAGGTCACTGGCCCTGGTGCGATTGAGGGTGACAGCGAGCTAGCACTACGTCTCATGGCGTCGCTCACCCGTTGATGTTGATGACGATACAATCGAACCTATGATCAAGGGAATGACACTCGTCCGCGTGGTCGCTGCGCCGGATGAACTTTCGCGGCTCTCCGAGCTCTTCGCCTCGCTCGGATTTGAGGCCGGCAAAGGCTGGAGCGACGCCCATGAAGGTACCTCATCCATCGGCGCACCCTTCCTCGCCCCGCTCGGCAACCTCGAGCTCATCTCCGGCGCCCAACCCGCTACTCCTGAGCTCCTCATCGAAGTTACCGGGCTCGAACTTATCCCCGCCGCCGTCAAGCGCTGGCTCTCCACCTTTGTCCGCCCCGAAGAGATCGCCTCCCGCCTCTCGGAGGTCGCCCCCACCCACTGGAACTCCCGCCTCTTCACCGCGCAGCTCTCAGAGAACCTGACCCTCGCCTTCTGGCAGTCCGAAGACCCCTTCCACGGCCAACTCTCTGAAGGAATAGCTCCCGCCATAGAGGGCTCCCTCTCCGCCGCCGGCATGCGATTCGCCATCGTCACCACGCGCTGGAACACCGTCATCACGGACCGCCTGCTTCAGGGCTCGCTCGACTGCCTCCTTCGCAGCGGCGCTGCCCGCAAAGACATCACCGTCGTCCGCGTTCCCGGAGCCTGGGAGATTCCCAACGCCGCCCGCACACTCGCCGAATCCGGCGCACACCACGCCATCATCACCCTCGGCTGTCTCCTCCGCGGCGAGACCGCCCACTACGAGGCCATCTACAACGAGGTCGCCCGCGGCATCGGCCAGTCCCAGCAGGAGACCGGCATCCCCCACGCCTTCGGCGTCCTCACCTGCGAAACCCTCGAACAGGCCCTTGATCGCGCCGGCCTCAAAGCCGGCAACAAGGGCTTTGAAGCCGCCAGCGCCGCCATTGAGATGGTCTCCATCCAGCGCAAACTCAAAGGCGCAGCCTAGATGGGCACCCGCCGCAAGTCCCGCGAGCTCACCATGCAGATGCTCTTCCAGGGCGACCTCGGCAAGCAGTCTCCTGAGCAGGTCACTCGCCTTTTCTGGTCCTCCGTCACCGACGTCGACGCGGAAACCCGCGGCTTCGCCGAAGACCTCTACCGCGTCGCCACCAGCCGCCAGGCCGAGATCGACGCTCTCATCGAGCAGCACTCCCAGAACTGGCGCCTGGAGCGCATGCCCGTCGTCGACCGCAACCTCCTCCGCGCCGCCATCGCGGAGATGCTCGGCTTCCCAAAAACTCCCGCCGCCATCGTCATCAACGAAAGCCTCGAAGTCGCCCGCCGCTACGCCGCCCCAGAAAGCGTCAACTTCCTCAACGGCGTCTTAGACGCCGTAGCCCGCGACCTCCTCAAAGCCCGCCTCGGCTAACCAGCCGCTCTCAGGGTTCCATGATCGCTGCCTGTTAGGCGACAGATGTCGCAGGTATTCTTCGCTTGACCGTGGCAGGCATCATCAATTCATAGGCTTGGCCTGCTTTATCGCTGAATTGTCGCAGGCCGGTGATGTCTACAACCGCAATAGAGATCCCGATAATCTCGTTTCCTTCGTCTAGAACCGGCTGGTATGAGGACAAAGTTGTTCTCTCCGGACCCTTTTGGTTTAGCCCCCGCTGTGTAATCTTCACCCCTTGGATGGCCTCTCCCTGGAGAGCGCGACGAAGGAAGGGTTCATAGATTGCAAAAGTCAGCCCTAAAATCTCCCTGACCTCATGGCCTAGATGACGGTGAACCGAAATCCCGTTCATATCGGCAAGCCGCTGGTTGAGACTGACATAACGAAGGTGAGTGTCCAAAAAACAGAGCCCAACCGGCGCCCCGTCATAGATCGCCTGCAATTGTGACAACCGTTGCATTGGCAATGCCTCAAGACTGGAGATATTCGCTCCTCCATTTCCGTCGATCGGGACGATCACGGAAGACAGGCAAGGACCGGCAGCTATGACATCTCGAATGGCATCTGCTGAAACAGGCCTTCCATAAAGCCATCCTTGGCCCAACTTGCAACCTAGCCGAAGCAACATCTCACCTTGTTCCGCGATCTCAACGCCCTCGCCGACGGTCGTCAGGCCGAAACTGTGTCCTAAGCCGATAATCGTGGCCACAATCTTTCGGCTCTCGCGTGTAGTCGTCATTGATGCTATAAAGCTGCGGTCGATCTTTAGTTCATCGAAGGGGAGCGCCTGCAGGTGACTCAGGCTTGAGTATCCTGTTCCAAAGTCGTCCAGGGAGAGTTTGCAACCCATAGCCTTAAGCTCCCCCATAATTTGCTTGGCCCTTTGCAGATTTCTGAGCAGTGCACTCTCAGTAATCTCCACAGTTAGCTTGTGCAGAGGAAAGTGGGCTTCTTCCGCCATGCGGCGAATATCTTTCGGCAGATCATAATCGTTCAACTGGGTCGCGGAGACGTTCACGGCAAGATTCGGCGGCTGCGGCAAAGCTGCGGCCGCCCTAAATGCCTTACCGAAGACTTGGTGCATGAGCGCTCTAATAAGACCACTACGCTCTGCCATAGAGATGAAGTTATGCGGCAGAGTTGCGCCCAGCTTCGGATGATGCCAGCGAGCAAGGACTTCAAAGCCGATTAAATTGCCGGTTCGAAGCTCCACCAGGGGCTGAAAGAAGGGGATAAGTTGATTTGATTCAAGGGCCCTATGCAAGGTAACCAGCTTTACGAGCATAGAGACAGTCTAGGCATCCATGAGAGAAGGGATGTGTCCTTCCTTACTTACAGCTCTAACCTATGTGCAACTTTTAGTTTTTTTGCCAAACAGATGCTGGTCCGGACAGACACCATTCGCACTAACTGTGAAGCATCTAAGCAGATTTGGATAGAGCGTCGGTTTTGGCCTCGGAGATGTAACTTGTCATCGCTTGAGCCAGTTGGGAGTCAACCTCATCGGCGATAGCCATGACACCAATGAGCAGAAGGCTGAAATTCACCCGGTGAAGATTGTTCTGGAGAGTCTGAAAGATGCTGACCTGAAGCATGCGAGACTCCTCGACCATCATCGCCGCGGTATATCCCTGCTCTCGTCTCAGAAGACCATGCTCGGCGGCAGCAGACGATTGGAGCGCATGGCTGCCCAGGGGGAGTGGGTTCCGTAAGCGGAAGACCAGATCCCGGAAGAGTTGCGGCAGATGGGCCGTGCGCCTTTGGTTGTCCAGCTTGATACGAAGCACCCCCGGGTCATCATAGACCCGAAGCAGCCAATCTCGAATGTCGCGTCCGTTCCCTGCTCGAGAATCGTCGCAACCGTCTCCACCTCTCGAGGAGCGCTTGTTCCAGCCTTTACCCTGGCCCGTATCAGATCGACCAGAGTGCCTATCGCTGCGGGCTTCACAAAGATGTCATCGGTCTGCGCCAGGATGGCTGCGGTAGCCTTCTTCATCTCCGGATAAGCGCTGAAAATGATGGTGACCGCGTTGGGATTCGCGTTCCGCATGGCGCTCACCACCGTCAGTCCATCTCCCTCGTTAGGCATGTGCAGATCGCTGACCAGAACGTCGAAGATATCGGATGCAATCAGCTTCAGTGCGGAGTTAACATTTGAGGCAGACTGAACGATGAAGCCGCCATGCTCAAGGATCATGCAAAGCGTTTCGCGCAGGTCGTCATCATCGTCGACGAGTAGCAATCTTGTCTTGAGTGTGTCGGGCATCGTTCTCTGTCGCCTCCAAATCCCTGCCTCATAATGTCACCCAACTTACATAGGCTGTGTTACCTAGCGTACGTAGCGGACCGCTGAACGAGAAAAAACCGCTAGTTGTTGCAACAAGGCAGGCTCACCAGCTTGTAACCGGTCCGCCTCCCCAC
>CAXTRZ010000105.1:0-7840 GCA_964246715.1 uncultured Acidobacteriaceae bacterium
GTTTAGGGAAGGCATTTGGCTTGAGCCATGAGACTTATGGGGAATACATCGGCTGTGGGAACGCGGACGGTGAGGATGGGCGGGGCGGGAGGCGCTTGACTTTGTGCAGCGATCCTTAGACACTGCAGCAACGACAGACACTGCAGCAACGGCGCTGGGACAGTGCAGCAGCAGCGAGCAGCAAGCGAGCGAACACCGGCGAGGGCAAGGTGGAATTGGCTGATCCGACGACAAGTCGAGCGAACATGACCCTGGCCTCCGAGCTTCAGACCGTACAGACGGTTGAGGAGATTGCCGAAAAGTTTGCCAACGAAGCGGGCTTCGACGAGGACACGGTGAGCCATATCTCCATGGTGGCGCGGGAGGCGGCGGTGAACGCCGTGATGCACGGCAACAAGTACGATCCGGCCAAGCACGTGACGGTCTCGTTCGAGATTACGGGCGAGGCGCTGACAATCAAGATTGCAGACCAGGGGGCGGGGCTGAATCCGGAGATGATTCCGGACCCGCTGGCTCCGGAGAACATTATGCGGTCGTCCGGCCGCGGAGTGTTCCTGATGCGGGCGTTCATGGATGAGGTCGATTTCCGGCAGCTCGATCCGGGGACAGAGATTACGCTGGTCAAACGCAGGGTGAACAAGGAGACGGAACCATGAGTATGAAGTTCAAGACCCGCCAGGTGGACGGGGTCACGGTGCTCGATCTAAGCGGCAAGATCACACTGGGAGAAGGCAGCGTGACGCTGCGCGATACGATTCGGGATGTGCTCTCCAAGGGGCAGAACAAGATTCTGCTCAATATGGCGGAGATCTCCTATATCGACAGCTCCGGGCTGGGCGAGCTGGTGAGCGCGTTTACGACGGTGAAGAACGCCGGCGGCGAGCTGAAGCTGCTGCAGTTGGCCAAAAAGGTGAAGGACGTGCTCCAGATTACGAAGCTGTATACGGTGTTCGATATCAAGGATGATGAGGCCGCGGCGATCTCGTCCTTTGGCGCGTAGAGACTGAGGTGAGTTTGGCAGAGCCGTCGCGTTGGAGATTCGCGGCGGCTTTTGCGTTAAGGCAAGGCGCACACCCTCCCGGCAAAAATGCGCAAAGTCTTCCAAACAGAGAGTTTCAGTCTGGACCTCCATTTCGATTGCACCAGGAAGTGTGCATGTGCGAGGGACGATTGAGGGGGGCTGGATTCGCAGTCCGGACGCGGGTTGTAGGATAGGCTCGTCGGAACATTTTGGTGGGAGATTCGTTTTACCCTTTGCCATGAGCCTGAGCGCGATGCCAGTTCCGCCGGATAAGACCAGCCTGCCGCTGGAGCAGCAGGTGGTGCGGCTGCAGGCGCTGTTGGAGGCTTCGCGGCTGGTGCATTCGACCATCGAGCTGCCTCGGGTGCTGCAGCAGGCAGCGCGGATCGCCGTGCTGGAGTTGGAGATGGATGGGGCGATGTTCACGGAGCCGGAGGTGATCTTCGGCGAGGTTCCGGATGATGTTGCAACGGCGGATTGCACAGTGTGTCCGCGGTTTCCTCTGCTGGCGAAGGACGGTAGCCTGCTGTGTGAGCTGGTGGTGGCGCCGCCGGACGGCCGGGAACTGACGCTCTACGAGACGGACTTTTTGGAGGGGCTGGCGCTGCAGACGGCGGTCGCGGTGGAGAACGCGATCAATCATCAGCGGCACCTGGAGTATGCGCGGCTGGCGCGGGATATCGATGCGGCGCGGACGATTCAGCAGAGTTTGCTGCCGCAGTCCATGCCGGACGTGCCGGGGTACCAGGTGGCGACGCGAAACCGGGCGTGCTACCAGGTGGGCGGGGATTATCTGGACGTGGTGGTAGAGCCGGATGGGTCTTTGCTGATTGTGGTGGCGGATGTGGCGGGCAAGGGGCTGGCCTCGGCGCTGATCTGCACGGCGTTCCGCAGCGCGTTCCGGGCGCTGGCGATGCAGTCGTTGACGCTGAAGGAGTTGGCGGCGCGGCTTTCGCAGCAGCACTGGGAGGAAGGCGAGGAGAACCGGCGGCGGTATGTGACGGCGGCGTTTGTGCGGCTGGATGCGGCTGGGGCAGAACTGGAGATCGTGAACGCGGGGCATAACCCGGTGTTTTTGATCCTGCCGGGCGAGGCTTCGCGCACGATCGACGCGAGCGGGGCTCCGCTGGGGCTGCTCCCGGGGACGCGGTATGCGACGGAACGGGTGAAGTTTCCCAAGGGCGCGCGGCTGCTGCTGTATACGGACGGGCTGACCGAAGTGGTGAATGAGCACGACGAAGAGGACGAGTTCGGGTCTGAACGATTGATGGAGACGTTTCGGGCGACCGAGGGACTGGAGGCGGAGGACGCGCTGAGCAGCCTGTGGGGGAGCCTGGACGAGTTCAGCGGACACGCTCCGCAGGTGGACGATATGACGGCAGTGGCCTTGTACCATCTGAATGCGGGTGTGTAGGTGAACGAAGGAGCGGGTATGTCGACGTCCGAGTTACGGCCCATGACGAGCGGAAGCAGCGTTGAGGTGCGGATTCCATCGCGGCTGGGATTTGAGAAGGTGGCGATGAGCACGGCGGCGGCGATGGCGAAGCTGATGGGCTTCACCGAGGACCGCGTGGAGGATCTAAAGACGGCGGTGGCGGAGGCGTGCATCAATGCGATTGAGCACGGCAACCACATGGATGCGACGATTCCGGTGGGGGTGATGCTGAGCATGTTTCCGGGCGAGTTGGAGGTGAAGGTGCTGGACGACGGCAATGGAATGCACCGGACGCCGATGAAGCCGGATATCGACCGCAAGATGACGGGCGAGGAAGAGGCGCGGGGCATGGGAATGTTTCTGATTCAGGCGCTGGTGGACGAGGTGGAGTGGGTGCCGAAGGCAAGGGGTCAGAGTTTTGTCCGGCTGGTGATCCGGATCAACAAGGAACTGGAAACGGAAGTCTGAGTTGGAGTTTTAAGGGAGCGAAACAGGTGCAATCGGCGAACAAGGTGACGCAACACACGCTTACCGGAGCCAGCGGGCAGACGGTGATGGCACTGCGGTACGCGGGGGATATCTCGTCTGCTTCCAAGGACGCCGTGGTGGGGAGCTACGAGGCGCTGGACCATGCGATGGTCAAGCACATCCTGCTGGACTTCAAGGGCGTGGAGTACCTGAACTCGTCCGGCATTGCGCTGGTGATCCAGGTGCTGATGGCAGCGAATAAGGCGGGAGAGAAGATCGGCATCTGCGGTCTGACGCCGCACTTTACCAAGGTGTTTACGATGGTGGGGATCACAAAGTACGCGACGCTGTACCCGGATGAGACAGTGGCGCTGGCGGCGTTGTAGGAGAAGGCTTACCGCCGATCGGCAGCGATAAACCGACTGGAAAACAGACAACGGCAACGCCGGGCAAGAACAGGCAACTGCAGTTACGGATTTCGCTGCGCTGCGGAATGACGCACGGGATGTGCGGAGAGCGTGTGGCTAGCGGAGGGCGGCGAGGCTGGCTTCGACGCTTGGGTCTAAGGGGAGCAGGGTATCCATGCGGGTGAGAGTGAGCATGGAGACCATGCGGTCCGAGACGGCGGCGAGACGGAGTGCGCCCTGTTTCTGGCGGGCGAGGCCGAAGGTGTGGATGAGGACGCCGAGGCCGGCGGAGTCGGAGTAAGGAACGCCGGACATGTCGATAGCCATGTTGGAGGCGCCCTGCTCGATGGCGGTCTGGATCTGCTGGTCCGCGGTCTTGAGCCCGGTGCCGAGGGTGAGGGCTCCGACGAGCGTCACCACGACGGTCTTTGCATCGATGTAACGGAGCGAGATCTCAAGCGCCATGGGTGCCACTGTACCATGCCGGCAGGCCGGGCCCAATGACGCGAACCGGTGAGGCATGTGGGCCAATATGGGACTGTTGCTCCCGCGGCGAGCATGGCGGGACACGGGGTGAAGCGGTCAAAGCGAATGGGTGGGGACGAGCCGTACAATGGAGCCAACTCATGCGGTCCAAGACAAAAGATACGCTCGTTCCGATCCTGCTTTCCTCCGCGATTCTGGTGGTGGCGTTGAATGCGCTGTTCGCGTTTCACTCCGTGCGGGTGCTGCTGCAGAGCGAGGACTGGGTGCAGCATACGTGGGAGGTGATCTACCAGGTGGAGCTGATCATGGGCTCGGCCAAGGACGCTGAGACGGGCAGCCGCGGGTATTTGATTACGGGCAACGATCAATATCTGGAGCCGGCGGTAGACGCGAGGCGGGATCTGCCGGGAGAGATGGAGAAGTTCGAGTGGCTGACGCGGGACAATGCGTCGCAGAAGCCGCGGATTACGGAGATGCGGGCGGTGATGGAGCAGCGGCTGGAGACGCTGCAGAAGGGGATTGAGGCACGGCGCACGGAGGGCATTGAGGGGATTCGTCCGCTGGTGATCAGCGGGACAGGCAAGGTGCAGATGGATCATCTGCGGCGGATTGCGGATGAGATGGAGGCGGAGGAGCGGCGGCTGCTGGCGGTTCGCGTTACGCGGGCGCGGTACAACTCACGGATGGCGGTGTTCAGCATCGCGCTGGCGAGCGGGCTGGACTTCCTGCTGATCGTGCTGATGTTCCGGTACTTTGCCCAGGAGCGGAGGCTGCGTCTGGAGACCGAGGAGGTCGCGGAAAAGCTGGCTGTGGCCCATGCTGAGACCGCAGCCAAGGCCGAAGAGGTGCAGAAGCTGAACGCGACGCTGGAAGAGCGGGTGAAGCAGCGGACGGCGGAGCTGGAGGCGACGAACCGGGAGCTGGAGGCGTTCAGCTATTCGGTCTCGCATGATCTGCGGTCGCCGCTGCGTACGATCGATGGGTTCAGCCTGGCGCTTGAGGAAGACTATACGGACCGGGTGGATGCGACTGGGGTGGACTACATCCGGCGGGTAAGGAATGGGGTGCAGCGAATGGGGCAGTTGATCGATGCGCTGCTGCAGCTTTCCCGGATTACGCGGGCAGAGATCAATCGCGAGGAGGTGGACGTCTCGACGATGGCAGATGTGGTGGCGGGCGACCTGGTGGAGCAGAGTCCGGGGCGGGAGATTGTCTTTCACATCGAGCCGGGGATGAAAGCGGTGGCGGATGCGAAGCTGCTGCAGGTGGCTCTGGAAAACCTGATGGGCAACGCGGTGAAGTTCAGCGGGAAGGTGGAGCATCCGGTGGTGGAGGTGGGGTGGGACAAGGAGCAGAAGGGATTCTTTGTGCGGGACAACGGCGCGGGGTTCGATATGTACTATGCGGATAAGCTGTTCAACGCCTTCAACCGGCTGCATGGAGATAAGGACTTCAAGGGGTCGGGGATTGGGCTGGCGACGGTAGCGCGGGTGATCCGGCGGCACCATGGGCAGATCTGGGCGGACAGCAAGATTGACCATGGAGCGACGTTCTGGTTCACGCTGGAATAAGGGGGGCTCAGGAAGCGGTGGGCAAGTTCGGGTAGGATGGAGCGTATGGCTGAAGAGGCGAAGCTGATCCTGCTGGTGGAAGACGATCCGGACCACGAACTGCTGACGAACCGTGCGCTGAAGAAGTCGAACATTGCGAACGATGTGCGGGTGGCGCGGGACGGGGAAGAGGCGATCGAGATGCTGTTTGGTCCGAACGCGATCAAGCCGCAGGTGATACTGCTGGACCTGAAGCTGCCGAAGGTGGATGGACTGGAGGTTTTACGCCGGATTCGCGAGAGCGACCAGACAAAGATGCTGCCGGTGGTGGTACTGACGAGCTCCGATGAGGAGCGTGATGTGGTGCGGAGTTACCAGCTTGGCGTGAACAGCTATATCCGCAAGCCGGTGAACTTTAATGACTTTGCCGAGGCGACCAGGCAGCTGGGGATGTACTGGCTGGTACTCAACGAATGCCCGCCGAAGAGCTGACGGAACGATCCATACGGATCCTCCTGGTGGAGGATAATCCGGACGACGCGGCGCTGTTGGGACGGCACCTGCGGCGCAACGGATTTGCGCTGGAACTGGTGCGGGTGGAGACGGCCGCGGAGATGTCGGCGGCGCTGGAGCGCGGGCCGCTGCCGGATGTGGTGATCGCGGATTACAACCTGCCGAGTTTTTCTGGGCCGGCGGCGCTGCAACTGGTGCGGTCGTCCGACCTGGATATCCCGTTCATCATGATGTCGGGCGCGATCTCAGAGGAGACTGCGGTGGAATCCATGCGCGCGGGGGCGCAGGATTATGTGACGAAGCAGAACCTGGCGCGGCTGGTGCCGGTGCTGGACCGCGAGTTGCGGGACGCCAGCGCGCGGCGGCAGCGGAATGCGGCGGAGGTCGCGCTGCGGGCGAGTCAGGCGAGGTTTCACCGGCTGGCGGATGCCATGCCGCTGGGACTGCTGATCAGCGATGCCAACGGGCGGACGCTGTATGCGAATGCAGCGGTGGAACGGCTGCTGGGCTTTGAGAGCGGGGCCATGCTGGCGCAGTCGACGACGCTGCAATCGCTCTGTCCTTCCCTGCGCGAGACGTTTGCGAAGCAGGAGCAGGGAAGCATTGTGGCCGAGCCGTTCGAGACGGTTTGCATGACCGCGGAGGGCCATCAGATCGACGTGCTGCTGGGCGTGGCGCAGTTGAATCCCGAGGCGGTCGACGAGGACCGGCAGGTTGCCGCGTTTATCGCCGACCTGACGCTGCAGAAGAAGAGCGAAGAGGTGCTGCGGCGGACGGAGAAGCTGGCGGTGGCGGGACGGCTGGCAGCGAGCATCGCGCATGAGATCAATAATCCGCTAGAGGCGATTACGAACTGCCTGTACCTGGTGGGCAAGACGGAGCTTCCGGCTGATGCGCGGACGTACCTGGCGCTGGCGCAGGATGAGTTGGACCGGGTGGCGCAGATTACAGTGCAGACCCTGCGGTTCTACCGTCGATCTACCCATGCGAGCAGCACGAATCTGCATGACCTGATGGAGACGGTGCTGGCGCTGCTGCAGTCGCGGATGCGGCGGCAGCAGATCACGGTGGTGCGGCAGTTCGGCGCAATTCCGCCGCTGGTGGTGCATGACGGCGAGATACGGCAGGTGCTGGCGAATCTGATCGGCAACGCGATCGACGCGATGCCCGCGGGCGGCACGATTACGCTGCGGACGGCTCTCTCGCGCGACTGGATCAACGATCGCGCAGGGATACGGATCTCGGTTGCGGACGATGGGATCGGGATGAGCGCGGCGACGCTGAGCCGGGTCTTCGAGGCGTTCTTTTCAACCAAGGGAATTACAGGGACGGGGCTGGGCTTGTGGGTCTCGCGCGAGATTGTGGACAAGCATCAGGGCCATCTGCACGCGCGCAGCCGGGAGCGGCGCGAGGGCCAGCCCGGCGGCACGGTGTTCTCGCTGTATCTGCCGCTAGCGCTGGAGCTGGCGGAAGAGAACGAGGCAGAAGGAGCCTGACGCGCAGTCCTATACGATCATCGGCAAGGGGAAGGGTCCAAGATGACGGGTGGCAGCATGCGGGTGGCGATGTTGATGCTGACGGCTTTACTGATGCTGATGGCTCTGCCGCTGGCGGGACAGGCGGTTGAGGCTGGTGGTACGAGCGCGCCTGAGATTGGCGTGTCGCATGCGCTGGCGATGGAGCGGGCGGCGCGGCTCTCCGGCGTGCAGTACAGGATTCGATTTGCGCTGGAGCTGCATGCGGCGAAGACGAAGGCCAGCGAGACCGTCCGCTTCAACGACACCGGCGACGGGGACCTGGCGATCGACTTCCGCGATGGCGACCTGGAGTCTGCGATACTGAATGGCCGCGAACTGTTGACGCAGACGGTCAACGATCACTTGATGCTGCCGTCAGCCGCGCTGCACAAGGGCGCGAATGAGCTGACGATCTCATACACGGCCAACGTGGCGGCAGCCGG
>CAXTRZ010000106.1:0-7767 GCA_964246715.1 uncultured Acidobacteriaceae bacterium
AGATCGATGCGGTGTATTTGGCGACGCCGAACTTCGACCATGTGGAGTATGCGGTGAAGATCCTGGAGGCGGGGGTGCATCTGCTGCTCGAAAAGCCGATGGCGGTGAGCGTGGCGGAGTGCGAGCGGATCATTGCGGCGAGCGAGAGGACGGGGGCGAAGCTGATGGTGGCGTATCGTCTGCACTTTGAGCCGGGGACGCTGAAGGCGATTGAGCGGGTGCGGGCGGGAGTGATTGGGCCGGTGCGGTTCTTTGCGTCGTCGTTCTCGCAGCAGGTGAGCGGGCAGAACCACCGGGCGAAGAACGGGTTCTGGGCGGGGCCGGTGCCGGATATGGGGCCGTACCCGATCAATGCGGTGCGGAATCTGTTTGGGGCGGAGCCGGTGGAGGTCTTTGCGACCGGGGTGTGCACGGATCCGGCGCGGTTTGTGGATCAGTCCGGCAAGCCGTTTGAGGATACGGTGGCGGTGACGCTGAAGTTCGAGGCGAATCGTGTGGCGACGTTCTGTTTGAGCTACAACGGCGGGGATGTGGACGACTACCGGATCGTGGGGCATAAGGGAAGCCTGTTCTCCGACCCGGCGTACCAGGTGAACGTGGCGATTGAGCAGCAGTTGGTCGTGGGAAAGAAGAAGAGCAAGGACAGTTTCAGCAAGACGGATCACTTTGGCGGTGAGCTGAAGTACTTTTCTGAGTGCATCCTGAGCGGGAAGAATCCGGAGCCGGACGGCGAGGAGGGGATGCTCGACGTGCGGGTGCTGGAGGCGATTGAGCAGGCGCTGAAGACGGGCGCGGTGCAGAGGCTGGCGCCGTATAAGCGGACGAAGCGGCCGGATACGACGCAGGCGGAGACGTTGAGCCCGGTGAAGGAGCCGGAGTTGGTTGGAGCGCATAAGCCGAGCGAAGGGCAGTGAAACGTCGTTTGCAGATTGCCTGGATAGAACAAGCAGCACGACTGGAACTCCGTCAGATCCTGATGGACACCGAACTTCTAAGCTGGCCGCTTCATCATCACTTGATGGGCTGCATTCTCTTTGCTCAGACTGACGTGCATGTGTGGTTGTGACGTCCATTTGTGAGTTTGTTCGTTCCCCAACGTGGATGCTCTATAAGAAATGAAGGGACGCCGCAAGACGGCGGGGGTATGCTCACGAGTAGGCCCCCACGCGACTTAACTACGCCATGACTCTTGTCTCCGTGCCCGATATCGTAGCCATGCTGATCCTCATGGGGATTCTGGCGTGGCTGATGCGCCGCCATCCTGGACAGCATGTTGAGCTCTGGCTGACCGGGCTGAGCCTGATCCTGGTGGAATCCGTCGCGGTCTCTTTCTTTCGCGGGACGCCTTCGCTGCAGCAGAAGATGCATGTGATTGCGCTGGATGCGTACGTGATGGCGGGGGCGACGTTCTCATTTGCGGCGCGGGGAACGGTGTGGCGGCGGCGAACGAGCATCCCGTTCTTTCTGATTCCCGCAGTGCCGATGCTGGCGCTGAGCACGCTATATGGGTCCGAGGTGAAGGCGGCCGGGCCGTACGTGTGGATCTCCGCGGTGAGCTTTGCGGTGGGCCTGATCTACATTGCGCGAGGCTGGCGCAAACGGCCGCGCATGCTGGCTGTGATGGCGGCGATGCATGCGTGGATCTGGCTGCCGATACTCTCGTTGGCGGCCAGGGGAGATTTGCGCGGGCTGGTCTATTGGGGGCTGTGCTGCTTGTATCTGCTGGCGGCGATCTCGTTTCGGCGGACGCTGCACCGTAAGCGGATCGGCGGGCTTGCAATTGTGGGGGGCTTCCTGATCTGGGCGGCGTGCTTTGCGCTGCATCCTCTGCTGCGGAACAGTCCGGTGTATGGGCCGGTGCTGGTCGAGGTGTGGGACATGCAAAAGTTCTTCGTGACGATCGGCATGTTGCTGGTGCTGCTGGAGGATCAGACGGAGCGGAGCGCGGAGCAGGCACTGAAGGATCCGCTGACGGGGCTACCGAATCGCAGGCTGTTCGACGACCGGCTGGTGCATGCGCTGGAGCGGTCGCGGCGCTTTCATACCCAGCTGGGGCTGTTTCTCATCGACCTGAATGGTTTCAAGGGGGTGAACGATTTTTGCGGGCACTCAACGGGGGACGGCGTGCTTCAGCAGACGGCGTACCAGTTGAAGGCGAGGATTCGGGGGTCGGACACGCTGGCGCGGCTGGGAGGCGATGAGTTTTGCGTGATTATGGCGGATGTGACGGAGATGGACTGCGAGCGGATTGCGGAGAGCCTGCGGGATGCGGTGACGCGGGTGGCGCTGCCGGCGGAGTTTCCGGGGACGCTTTCGGCGAGCATCGGGTGGGCGCTGTATCCGGCGGATGCAAGCGATCCTGACGCACTGCGGGATTTGGCGGATGTGCGGATGTACGAAGAGAAACGCGCCATGACGCCGGTCAGCGCGGGGCTGGGACGGCAGTATGGCGCGTCGGAGACGGTGGTCTGACGGCGGCGAAAAGATCCGGCGGGATGGTAAGGCTATGCGCCGACGGTCTCGCCGACTTTGACCTTGCCTATCCCGATGCGCACGGGTGTGAGCCAGTTGTGGCGATCCTTGACGGTGCCGTTGACGATGCCGAAGAACTCGTCATGCAGGGCGCGGGTGACTGGGCCCATGGTGCCGTCGCCGATGAGGATGCGGTCGACGGAGCGCAGGTGTGTGACCTCCGCCGCGGTGCCGGTGAAGAAGGCTTCGTCGGCGACGTAGAGCATCTCGCGCGGGAGCGTCTGCTCGACGATGGGGATGCCGAGTTCCTTGGCGAGAGTAAGGATGGAGGTGCGGGTGATGCCGTTAAGCACGGAGCTGGAGAGCGGGGTGGTGTAGAGCACGCCGCCGCGGACGAGGAAGAGGTTCTCGCCGGAGCCTTCGGAGATGAGGCCGTTGACATCGAGGGCGATGCCCTCGTCATAGCCGTTGATCTCCGCCTCCATGCGGATGAGCTGGGAGTTGAGGTAGTTGCCGCCGGCCTTGGCCATGGTGGGCATGGTGTTGGGCGCGTGGCGGTTCCAACTGGAGACGCAGACGTTGGCGCCGTCGTTGCCGGGGACGTACTTGCCCCAGGGATAGTTGGCGACGTAGACCTCGACCGGGCTGGTGAGGGGGTTGATGCCGGCTTCGCCGTAGCCGCGGAAGGCGACGGGGCGGATGTAACAGGGGGCGACGCCGTTGGCTTCGACGACTTCGACGACAGCCTGCGAGAGCTCGTCCACGGTAAAGCCGAGGGGCATGCGGTAGATGTGGCCGGAGTCGCGGAACCGCTGCATATGCTCTTCCAGGCGGAAGATGCCGGCTGATTGATCTTCCGAGCCGGCGGCGGCCTGGGTATAACAGCGAATGCCTTCAAAGATGGATGAGCCGTAGTGCACCACGTGCGACATGATGTGGATGGTGGCGCTCTCCCACGGGATCAGTTGGCCGTTGTGCCAGATGTTTTTGGTGGTTTGTAAGGGCATGGGTTGAGCTCCTGAGGGCATCTCTGCCGTGTATCTGTCCCGTCGATTATAGCGAGGGATCGCGCGGCCGGATGCGAGGAGGCTGAGGAACCGCGCGTGAACGGGATCTGAGACAGATTTTGCGGAGCAAGTGCACCCTCCGGTGGGCGCGAAGTGGAGGGCAGCGTGAAACAATGAGACGGTGAACCACCTGCTGCAATCACTCCCGTTCTCTTTGTTGATTCAGGCACATGGCGTATTGATAACGGGGCTGGAGAGCTCCGCCTATGTGCGCTTCTCCGTGCTTGCGCTGAGCTCCGTGTTTTTCCTGGTCGATCCGTTTGCTGCATTGCCTACATTTTTGGCGGTGACGGCGGGGGCGACGACCGACCGCAGGCGCCGGATGGCGTGGAAGGCGAGCGTGACGGCCTGGGTGGTGCTGACCACGTTTGCCCTGGCGGGACAGTTGATCTTTCGGCTGTTCGGGATCACGCTGCCTGCGTTTGAGATCGCCGGCGGGATCATCCTGCTGCTGATCGGGCTGGATATGCTGGAGGCAAAACGCTCTCCCACGCAGGAAACCGGCGGCGATACCGAGGCGGCTGCGTCCAAGGAGGATGCAGGGATCGTTCCGCTGGGGATACCGATGCTGGCTGGGCCGGGTTCGATTACGAGCGTGATGGTGCTGGTGGGTCAGGCGCAGGGAAAGTGGCAGTTGATCGGAGTGGTTCTGGCTGCGATACTGATCACCGCGATGAGCTGCGCTTTAATCCTGGGTAACTCGGGCCGGGTCGCGCAGGCTTTAGGCGAGACGGGCATTCGGATCCTGGTGCGGATCATGGGTTTGCTCCTGGTAGCCCTCGCGGTGCAGTACTTCGTCAATGGTCTTGTCGATCTGGGCATTATCGCAAAGTACGTCCGCGCCGCCTAGATTCTGCTGAATCTGCCGAGCAACATGCAACGTACCACTGTCATGCGATGGACTTCGCACGAGAAGTCCTTATGTTGGAGGGATTGTGAGAACTGGGACTAAGCTGTTGATTGGCGTGCTGGTGGCGTGTGGAGTGGTTCTCCTGGTCCGCCATGCACGGACCGAGACGCAGGTGGCGATTCCGCGGGATATGCCGCCTCAGTCCAAGTTTCTGCAATCGGGCTTTGATGTGAACACGAATGAGCCGGTTGGGAACTGGGTGGCGTGCACCCTGCATGAGGCGGACGGGTCAGACTGGTGCCGGGTGACGGATCAGAAGGGAATTGTGCTGTATCAGGGGGATTTTCTGCCGACGGCGTCGACGTCCCCGGTGGGGAACGATCAGTTGACGGTGGCGCCCGCCGATCCGCGCAAGCTGTGGGTGCATGGTCCGGTGGAGGGTGGGCCGGTGCCGGCGATTCCGCTGATCAATGGAACGGTGCTGGTGCCGGCCTCAGATCGTTATGCGCTGCTGCAGCGCTGGGCGACGGACCCGACGGAGTTCGATGCGATCCGGGCGGGCTCGAGCGAGTAAAGGCGCGTTTAGCGGTGCGCGTGGTTTTTAGCGCACGAGCAGGGCTGAGGCGGCGAAGAGCAGGCCGCAGGCTCCGATGCCGAGGCCGAGGAAGAAGTAAAGCTTTCGCCGCGTAAACAGCGTCACCGAGCAGAGGACGACCGAGATCTGCAGCAGGGCTTCGCCAAGATCGTACCGGCCAGCCTGCCGCTCCGCGTGGGTGACGGAGGCCTCAAGCTCGCGGGCATGGTTCTGCCCTTCGGCGAGATCGTCCTTCCACTTGTCCAGGTGCTTGCGGTACTCCTCGATCTTCTGCTCAACGGCGGCGGGATTGGAAGAGGGCTGCAGGTGGAGCAGGTCGATGGCGACCTGGGTGTTGTCTGTGCGGATCTTCTTGGATTGGTACTCGCTCCAGACGTCGTTGGCGCGGGCCTGCTCGAGCACGGCGGCCGTGTGGGTGCGATGGCCGAGCACGGTGACCATGGCCACGAGCACGGCGAGGATGGAGATGGCGAGGGAGATGGTGGTGAGGGATTCTTCCTTGCGGCCTGCGTGGGGCTCGGGGCCTTGATTGGCCTCCTTAAGCTGATTGGAAAATTCCTGGATTTCAGTGGGTTCCATGCTGAGGATTCTAGCCGGTGTGGCGGGGCAAAGAAGTTGAGATGGAGGCGTTTTGCGGATCATCCAAGAAAGTTCGGTGTCGGAGGCATGTATTCAATGGGCGAAACGAGCTTTTCAACGGCCGGCAACTGGTTTTTAACAGGCCAGGAGTTGCAGAGTGGCGATCCCGCTGGTATTATCAAGAAATCGCACAGAGCGGTACAGTCGCATCGGAAGCGCGTAGCAAGCTGACTTGCAAGTAACCGGGCGATACGCTAGTCTGGGTGAGCGGTAAAGAGTAAGAAGCAAAGTGAGCTTCGCACCTTAGGTTCTGGAACAGGAGAGCCGCTGTAAGGTATGACGGAGCGCAGTCCAAGCGTTGATCGCGGCAGACGAGCCTGAGTAACAAGGGCCAGCCGAATCCACCCAAGCCACTGCAACACAGGATCCAGCAAGGGTTTCTACCTTTGCTTCTTCCGAGCCTGACCGGCTCAACCGGGCATTTGGAGCTAAGTGCTCCGCGGCGACTCGTCGCCGTTCCGTTATTTTGAGATCTCCGCGCTACGCGAAAGTCGGCCGTTCCGATCTTCTCTTCCGCCTCGGTTTCGATTGAAGAGGAAGAAAAGAAAAAAGGTTGACATGAGAGACGAAGTTCGATACTCTTAGAAAGTTCGCGGTAAACGTCACGAACTGCTGAGCGAGTTGCAAATGGGTTGACCTGATCTTAAAAGACGGCACCTTGACGATGTACTCCGGTAAGCAGATCCCAAGTCAGTCGAAAGACTCCAAGAGACGAAAGCGCAATTAAGTTCGAGGACACGGATCGTGGCTCAGGCCCGGTTGGTCCTTGATCCAAAACTCACGGCTCAGGCCTGATGAGTTCGGATCTTTGACAACATAGTTGAACATGCCAGTCGTGAGATGATGTGGAATTTGGTTTAGTCATTCTCACTAGTTATAAACCTCCGGAGTTCTTTCGAGACTCGGGGGCGCATGCTAATCCTCCCGACCCCTGTCGCTGGAGGACATGCAAACCAAGATTAAACGAGAGTTTGATCCTGGCTCAGAATCAACGCTGGCGGCGTGCCTAACACATGCAAGTCGAACGAGAAAGGGACTTCGGTCCTGAGTATAGTGGCGCACGGGTGAGTAACACGTGAATGATCTACCTCCGAGTGGGGAATAACCAAGAGAAATCTTGGCTAATACCGCATAACACTTACGAGTCAAAGCAGCAATGCGCTTGGAGAGGAGTTCGCGGCAGATTAGTTAGTTGGCGGGGTAATGGCCCACCAAGACGATGATCTGTATCCGGCCTGAGAGGGCGCACGGACACACTGGAACTGAAACACGGTCCAGACTCCTACGGGAGGCAGCAGTGGGGAATTTTGCGCAATGGGGGAAACCCTGACGCAGCAACGCCGCGTGGAGGATGAAGTCTCTTGGGACGTAAACTCCTTTCGACCGGGACGATAATGACGGTACCGAAAGAAGAAGCCCCGGCTAACTTCGTGCCAGCAGCCGCGGTAATACGAGGGGGGCAAGCGTTGTTCGGAATTATTGGGCGTAAAGGGTGCGTAGGCGGTTTGACAAGTCTTATGTGAAATCTACGGGCTCAACCCGAAGTCTGCATAGGAAACTGTCGGGCTTGAGTATGGGAGAGGTGAGTGGAATTTCCGGTGTAGCGGTGAAATGCGTAGATATCGGAAGGAACACCTGTGGCGAAAGCGGCTCACTGGACCATGACTGACGCTGATGCACGAAAGCTAGGGGAGCAAACAGGATTAGATACCCTGGTAGTCCTAGCCCTAAACGATGATTGCTTGGTGTGGCAGGTACCCAATCCTGCCGTGCCGAAGCTAACGCGATAAGCAATCCGCCTGGGGAGTACGGTCGCAAGGCTGAAACTCAAAGGAATTGACGGGGGCCCGCACAAGCGGTGGAGCATGTGGTTTAATTCGAAGCAACGCGCAGAACCTTACCAGGGTTTGACATGGACCAGACGCACGCAGAGATGTGTGTTCCCGCAAGGGCTGGTTGCACAGGTGCTGCATGGCTGTCGTCAGCTCGTGTCGTGAGATGTTGGGTTAAGTCCCGCAACGAGCGCAACCCTTATCTTCAGTTGCTACCATTTAGTTGAGCACTCTGACGAAACCGCCTCGGATAACGGGGAGGAAGGTGGGGATGACGTCAAGTCCTCATGGCCTTTATGTCCAGGGCTACAC
>CAXTRZ010000107.1:0-224 GCA_964246715.1 uncultured Acidobacteriaceae bacterium
TACATAAACAGATCGGCGATCTTCCGCTCACGCCGCTGCACCTCACCCGCAACTTCCGCTCGCAGGCCCATCTCGTCCAGGCCTTCAATGACGATTTCTCGCGCCTTTTTCCCATGGAGCCGGACGAGACCCAGCCTGAGCTTGTGCCCTATCATGCCGCACAGGCGGTCCGTTCGCCTGGGCCCGCCACGGCACGCGCGTGGCATGCCGGCGCCTTGCCTTAC
>CAXTRZ010000107.1:234-7742 GCA_964246715.1 uncultured Acidobacteriaceae bacterium
GCCTTACACCCTGAACATCGACGAGAGACGCAGCCTGCAATCCGACCGCCGCGTCCACGACGCACACGAGATCCGCACCCAAATTGAGGCCCGGCTTGCCCTTCCTCTTCCCTCCTCTCGCTCTGAGCCTTGGAAGCTCGCGGTGCTGGTTCGCAACCGCTCCCATCTGCTGGAGATCGTCTCCGTCCTTAAGGAAACGCCCGCCATTCCCTTCCGCGCCGTGGAGATTGAGCCCCTCGCCGAGCGTCAGGAGATTCTCGACCTCCTCGCCCTCACCCGCGCCCTGCTTCATCCCGCGGACCGCACCGCATGGCTCGCGTTACTGCGCACACCTTGGTGTGGCCTCACGCTCGCGGACCTGCATCTTCTCGCCGGCGCAGATGAGGACACCCTTGCCCACGAAACCATCCTTAACCTCATGGACGCTCGCGGCGATCTCCTCACCGAGGACGGAATCACGCGTCTCGCACCCTTTTACACCATCTTGCACGCAGCGCTCGCACAACGCGGACGCCTCCATCTGGCACAGTGGGTCGAACGCACCTGGCGCTCCTTTCACGCAGACGTCTTCGCCACGCAGGAAGAACTCGCCAACGCTGAACGCTTCTTTGCTCTGCTTGAAGAGCTTGAGCTTCCCGGCGGCCGCCTCAATCTTTCCATGCTGCAGGCACGCCTCGCCAGGCTCTACGCCTCGCCATCCATCCATCCCGGCGCCGTGGACCTGATGACTATCCATGGCTCTAAGGGCCTTGAGTGGGACGTCGTCTTCCTGCCCGCGCTGGAACGCACCGCTCAAACCACGCGCAACCGGTTCCTCGCTTGGCTTGAGGTCGATGGTGCCGCCGATGACTCCGTCGCCCCCGGTATCCTCGCGCCCATTCAGGGTAAAGGCGCCCCCAGCAAAGAACTGAACGCTTGGATGCGCGGCATTGAATCCGCCCGCGAAGAGGCTGAGCGCAAGCGCCTCTTCTATGTCGCCTGCACCCGCGCCCGCGAGGAGCTGCATCTCTTCGCCGCGCCCATGCGTAACAAAGACGGTGACATATCCAGGCCCCCAACCAGCCTGCTCGCCTCCGCATGGCCGGCCGCGGAAGAGCATTTCACCGCAACGTCCGCTCCCGTCCCTGTCATGCCCGCGCCCGCGTCGATGCGAGACAAACCCATCTTCGACATCGCCGCCTCCGCCGAACGGCCGCTGCTCACCATTCAGCGCATTCCCTTGAACATCCAGCCCACGCCGCCTCATCCGCTCCCATACGGCCTCCCCGAGCGCACCAGCTTCACCACCTTCGACCGGCCCGAGGGCAGCTTCGCCTCCCGTGCCTTCGGCAATGCAGTTCACGCCTTCCTGGAGCAGCTCACGCTCCGCCTCGTCGCAGGCGGCAACATGCCTTCGCTGCTCGACGAACTCCCCACCTGGCACCCGCGCATCATGCAGTCGCTACGCGCCTCCGGCCTCGCGCCCGCTCAGTTGGAACGCCTCGCAGGCCGCGTCATGCTCGCGCTTCGCACCGCCCTCACAGACACGGAGGGTCAATGGATTCTCTCTCCGCACCCTGCGGCCACAACCGAGAGCGCCTTCACCCTCAACGCAGCCTCCCTTACGACGCTCCGCATGGACCGCATCTTCCGTGCGGGCCCCACGCCGCTCTCATCGGGCGACGACCACCTTTGGATCATCGACTACAAGACCGCCACGCTCGGCGGCCGCAACCTGCAACACTTCCTCGACGAGCAACGCGAGACCTACCGCCCACAAATGCAGTTGTACGCCAAAGCCCTCAACACAGAGTCCCACCCCACGCGACTCGCGCTGTACTATCCCCTGCTCCCGAAGCTCATCGTCTACGACGACATCCACGCTGAAGCCTAGACCGTCACGCCGCTGTGCCGCACATCCGCGCCGCGCACCCAGAAGATCACGTCCTCCGCGATGTTGGTCGCATGATCGCCCACCCGCTCCAGGTTGCGAGAGATAATCAGCGCGTTCAACGATTGCGGCGTTAACTGCGGCTGCTCCTTGATCAGCGAGCTCAGCGCGTAAAACGCCGCATCATTCATCTCATCCACCTGGTCATCCAGCAGCAATACGGACTGCGCTAGATCCGCATCCGCTTCGATAAATGCCTGCAGCGCCTTTCGCACCATTGCGGATGAAAGCGACGCCAGCTTCGGAATATCTACCGGCAGATCGATGTTTGCGAACGCGCCCATCTCGCGCACTCGCACCGCGATGTTCACCGCTTGATCCCCCACCCGTTCAAGATCCGCGTTGATGCGAATGACCGATAGGATAAACCGCAGGTCGATCGCCATTGGCTGCTCCATCGCCAGCAGGTCCAACGCCATCTGATCGATCTCGCGCTCCAGCCGATTGATCGCCGGTTCCGCCTTGAAGACCTGTTCGCAGATCGTCAGGTCTCTCGTCCGGTATGCCTCAATCGAGCGCTGAATCGCCTGCTCGGCCAATCCGGCCATCGTCAGCAGCCGCTCCTTCAAATCGTCGAGGTTTTGCTGAAACTTGATGCGAGTTGCCATCAACCAAACCTCCCGGTGATGTAGTCTTCCGTGCGCTTGTCCTTCGGATTGGTAAAGATCTTATGCGTCGAGTCGAACTCCACCATCTTGCCGTTCAGAAAAAAACCCGTATTCTCCGCCACACGCGCCGCTTGCTGCATGTTGTGCGTCACAATCACAATCGTGTACTGACTTTTCAACTGAAAGATCAGGTCCTCAATCTTGGACGTGGACACCGGGTCCAGAGCGCTCGCCGGCTCATCCATCAGCAGCACCTCAGGGTCCACCGCAAGCGCGCGCGCAATGCACATCCGCTGCTGCTGCCCGCCGGAAAGACTCGCTCCGGACTTCTTCCTCAGGTCGTCCTTCACCTCTTCCCACAGCGCCGCCTGCTTCAAGCTGCGTTCCACCGTCTCATCCAAAATCTTCTTATTGCGAAAGCCATTCAGCTTCAGCCCGCTCGCCACGTTGTCATAGATCGACATCGTTGGAAACGGATTCGGCCGCTGGAACACCATCCCCACGCGCCGCCGAATCTCTACCGGCGAAGCATCCTTATAGATGTCCACTTCTCCCATCTTCACCGTGCCCTCGGCTCGCGCAATCGGATTTGTCTCATGCATCCGGTTCAGGCACCGCACAAACGTCGACTTGCCGCAACCCGAAGGCCCAATCAGCGCTGTCGCATGATTCGCCGGAATGTGCAAGTTGATGTCCTGCAGCGTATGCGTGCTTCCGTACCAGGCGTTCAGGTTTTCAACTTGTATTCCAACTCCCACGTAGCAATTCTCCTGTTGATAAACGGTCAGGCTTCGAGATCAACGCCACTTTTTCCGGGAAAATGGCAACGCTTAACATCTTCCACTCCACAGCCACAGGAGAATTGCTTAACTTCCCCCCTTGAGTGCGCCGCGGCTGGCAAAGACGCGGACCAGCGTCACCGAAACCATAATCATCACAATCAGCACCAGCGCCGCGGCCCATGCCAGCCTGTGCCACTCGTCATACGGCGAATTCGCATACTTGTAAATCTGCAGCGGCAGCGCGCCAATGGGCTCATTCAACTTCAAGCTCCAAAAGTCGTTCCCCAGCGCGGTAAACAGCAGCGGAGCCGTCTCGCCCGCCACGCGCGAGAACGCCAGCATGCATCCCGTAATAATCCCCGGTGAAGCCGTTCGCAGACTCACGGAGAACGTCGTTCTCCACTTCGGCACGCCCAGCCCCAGCGCCGCCTCGCGGATCGAGTGCGGCACGGTGGCCAGCATCTCTTCAGTCGTGCGCGTGATCGTCGGCACCATCATGATCGCCAGCGCGACGCCGCCCGCAAACGCGGAAAAATGCTTCTGCTGCATCACGATCAGCGCGTAGATCGCAATGCCCATCACAATTGAGGGCACGCCGTTCAGCACGTCCGCCGTAAAACGGATCGCATTCGCCAGCATCTTGCCTTGGCCAAACTCCGCCAGGTACACGCCCGCCGCAATGCCGATCGGAACCCCCATCAGACTCGCCAGGAACAGCACCACGGCGGAGCCTGCAATGGAGTTCGCCATGCCGCCGCCCTCCTGTCCCACCGGCGCCGGAACCTTGATGAAGAAGTTCAGGTTCAGCGAGCTCGCGCCCTTGTAGATCAGGTACACCAGTATCGCCACCAGCGGCGCCAGCACCAGCACAGTCGCCGCAATCGCCAGGCCCACCACAAGATAGTTCGTCAACGTCCGGCGCCTGCTGTTCATCCGCATCGCCCGCGTGTCGAAGTTCATCGGCGGCCGCTGCACCGGCTCGCCGGAGATCGTTGGGGTCATCATAGAAGCGCTCATCTTAGGTTGCCCTCGCCGGCGCGCCGCGTGTCACCGCCCACACCAGCAGCCGCGCAATCGCATTCACCACAATCGTCACCAGAAACAGCGCCAGCCCAATCTCGATCAGCGCACTCAGATAGAGATCATCCGAAGCCTCGGAGAACTCGTTCGCAATCACGCTGGCCAGCGTGTTGCCCGGCGCAAACAGACTCTTTGAGATCACCGGGTGGTTGCCGATCGTCATCGCCACCGCCATCGTCTCGCCCAGCGCACGCCCCAGCCCTAGAATGATCGCACCCACAATCCCGATCCGCGCATTGCGCAACACGCCCGTGCGAATCATCTCCCACCGTGTCGCGCCCAGAGCCAGCACCGCTTCGCGTTGATGGTTCGGCACCGCGGTCATGATATCCCGCGTAATGGAAGAGATGATCGGCAGAATCATGATCGAAAGGATGATGCTCGCCGTCAGCAGTCCCACGCCAAAGTTGTTGCCGCCGAAGAACCCCGTCCACCCCAGATACTTCACCAAAAGCGGACCCAATTGATCGCGCACAATCGGCACCAGCACAAACACCGCCCAAAGCCCATACACCACGCTTGGAATCGCCGCCAGCAGCTCCGTCAAAAACGAGATCGGTCCCCGCAGCGGCTTGGGGCAAAGCTCAGTCAGAAAGATGGCCACGCCCAGCGCCAGCGGCACCGCCAACACCAGCGCCAGCAAGGACGTTGCTAGCGTGCCGAAGATAAAGGGCATCGCGCCAAAGTCTCCGCTGACCGGATCCCAGTTCGTCCCCATAAAAAACTTCAGCCCGAACTTCACAATCGTCAGCTTGGACCGCACCACCAGAATTGTCGCGATAAAGATCACAATCGCAAAGATGCTGAACGCGCACAGCAGCATCAGCATCGCGAACAGCCTGTCCGCAACCGCACCGCTGCCGCGCTTGCTCAGAAACTCGCGAATCTCGGATGGAGCGGTAAGGCCGCTGCCCGCCGCTGCTGGCGCATGCGTATCAAGTTTCGCAACGATCGTCCGTTGCGGAATAGTCGTCGTCGTATTGGCGGATTCGTTGGCAGCCATGCTCAAAGAAACTGACCCTTCTTGCGTTGTAATCGGAAGCGCTGATTGAACGCCCAAGCGGCCCGTGCCTCGTCTGGCCCGAGCCGCCTGTCTGCACTCAACCTTACTTCAACGTCGTCAAGGTTTGTTTCACCCGGTCCGCAACCGCCTTCGGCAACGGCGCATAGGAGAGCGCCGGAGCCTCAGCCTCGCCCTTGTCCAGCATCCACTCCATAAAACCCACCAGGGCCTTACCCTTCGCCGCATCCTTCGCCTGCGTCGGGATCAGCAGCCATGTAAAGCTGGAGATCGGATACGAATCCGCACCCGGCGCATCTGTGATCGAGACCCGGTAATCGGCCGGAATGTTCTTTGCATTCGCGGCAGCCGCAGCCGTCACGCCGGCCGTCGACGCCTTCACGAACTTGCCCGCCTTATTGCGAACCTGACCGTACGGAATCTTGTTCTGCTCGGCATAAATCAGCTCCACATACCCGAACGCATACGGCGACTGGCGCACCATGCCGGAGACGCCTTCGCTGCCCTTCTGCCCGATACCCACCGGCCACTTCACCGCGGAGTTCCGCCCCACCTTTTGCTGCCACTCCGGGCTCACCTTGCTCAACCAATCCGTGAAGATGTACGTCGTACCGCTGCCCTCGGACCGGTACACCGGCAGGATCTGCTTGTCCGGCAGGCTCACGCCCGGATTCTCCTTGGCAATGTACGGATCGTTCCACTTCGTGATCTTGCCCAGGTAGATCCCCGCAATCGCATCCTGCGAGAACTTCAGCTCCTGGCTCACGCCCGGCAGGTTGTAGATCGGCACCACCGCGCCCAGCACGGTAGGAATGTGCGTGATCTTCACCTTGGACGCGCCCAGTTGCTCGTCGCTCATCGGTCCGTCGCTTGCGCCAAAGTCCACGGTACCCTCAGTCACCTGACGGATGCCGCCGCCGGATCCAATCGACTGATAGTTGATCTTCACGTCAGGATGCTGCTGGCTGTACTCTGTAAACCACTTGGAGTAAATCGGGTAAGGAAATGTGGCGCCGGCGCCATTGATGCTCTGCGCGCAGACCGCGCTTGCGGACATCGCCAGAAGACCCGCTGCAATCAGTTTCAGTTTCAAGCTTCCACCTCGGAATGAGTCATTTGCATTGTTTGTTCCTCCTGCAGTCTCGGTTGACTTTGTTAATGCGCCGTTACAAATCCATCAAAAGCGCAACAAAGACCAGCCCTCAATCCTTGTAAACCGCTGGATACAAAGCCCTGGGTAAGGTGAACAGAAAGTTACTTCCGCCGCCCAGCTCGCTCTCCGCCCGGATCGTCCCCGCCTGCACCTGTACCATGTGCCGCACAATCGAAAGCCCCAGGCCCGTCCCGCCGGACTCCCGCGACCGTGTCTTATCCACCCGGTAGAACCGCTCGAAGATCCGGTTCAGATGCTCGGACGCAATCCCCATCCCAAAGTCCCGCACGCTGAACTCCACCGCATCGTACGGATCGTGAACCTCCCGTGCGCTGATCACCACCCGGCTCGGTGCCCCGTTCCTGCCCTGCCCATATTTAATCCCGTTCTCAATCAGATTGCTCAGAATCTGCATCACCGCATCCGTATCTGCGAACACCTGGCAGTCCGTCACCTCGCCCACCTCAAGCATCGCCTTATTCTCCTGCACCAGCCCGCTCATCGTCTTTACCGCATCGCGGATCAGCGCTCTCGCTGGCACCGGCGCCGGATTCAGTTCCACCGTTGAAGCCTCCACCCGCGCCATCACCAGCAGGTCCTCCGTCAGCCGGTTCATCCGCATCGCATTCTTCAAAATCGTCGCCAGAAACTCCCGCGCCTGCTCGCTCAGCGTCGCCTCATGGTCCAGCAGCGTCTCCACGTAACCAGAGATGGAAGTCAGCGGCGTTCGCAACTCATGGCTCACATTCGCCACAAAATCCCGCTGTGTCCGCTCCATCTCCTCAATCCGCGTCACGTCGTGCAGCACCGCCACCGCCCCGCCGCCCGGCATCGGTGACGCATTCACCTCATAGATCCGTCCCGGCAGCAGCGCCGTCGACCGCCGCACCACCGCCGTTTGTTCTTCCGTCGCCTGCCGCACACACGCCAGAAT
>CAXTRZ010000108.1:0-7666 GCA_964246715.1 uncultured Acidobacteriaceae bacterium
CACCGGTACGGTTGCGGCGTCCGATGCGTTTTTTCCGTTTCCGGACGGGCTGGAGCTGATTGCGGAGGCGGGAGCGACGGCGGTGATTCAGCCGGGCGGGTCGGTGCGGGACCAGGAGGTGATCGACGCGGCCGGCCGGCTGGGGGTGGCGATGGTGCTGACCGGGGTGCGGCACTTCCGGCATGGGTAGCATCCCCCTCCCCCGGGCAGTTGTGGGTAAAGTCTTCCATTCAGAGACTTTAGGTCCGGACCTCGGGTTTGCGTGGTGGGCGGAGTCTGCTGAGGTGTGGCTTCGCCGTTCGGAAGTGGACGCTGCGAGGGGGGATGCTTTGTCAAGTACAAGCACTCCTTCGAGTCCGGGTGCAGGGAGTACGGCGCAACGGGGAAAGAACGGACAAAGCGGGAAAGAACGAGCAAAAACTAAGCAGGGCGTAACTAGGATCAGAGGATGAAAGCGGGATAGGAACAAGCAACTGCCGATGATTGCAAGAGCGTTGGGTGCTTCTGTCCGGCACCGGGATGGGGTATAGGTTTGGAAAGTTGGACGTTATACACTTCCATGCAGGCGTCTTCGTGCCTCGCATCCAATCCATCCGGGCGCTCGTCTAACAGGTTGTGTTGCTTGAAGCATCACGGCTGGGCGAATGTTCAGCATAGGAACCGATCAAATATGACCCTGCGTCCTTCCGCGAAGCACCTCCTCCCCGCCGCCGCGCTGTTGCTTGCGGCTCACGCTGTGTTCGCCCAGGTTCCGTCAACTTCTCCGGCTCCAGACCGGTCTGCCGCTTATTACCACGATGGGCTGGCACACCTGTATGAGGAGATGGCGATCAACAACGGCCGGCCGGATTATGCGGCGCAGGCGATCGAAGAGTACAAGCTGGCGTTGAACGCCGACCCCACCTCCAAGTACCTGCAGGACGGACTGGCGGATCTTTACTTCAAGATTGGACGCATCCGCGAGGCGGTGACGACGGCGCAGGAGCAGGTGAAGAAGGATCCGAGCGACCTGGCGGCGCACCTGCTGCTGGGCAAGGTCTACCTGCGCAGCCTGAACGACATGCAGGGGCCGCAGGCGACAGAGATGCTGCAACTTGCCATTAGCGAGTACGAGCAGATTGCCAAGCTGCAGCCGAAGGACCTGGAGACGCACCTGATCCTGGGGCAGCTTTATGGGCTGAACCACGACAGCCTGAAGGCGGAGGCGCAGTTCAAGCTGGCGCGGGCGATCGATTCGAACTCCGAGGAGGCGGTGCTTTCGATTGCGCGGCTGTATACGGAGCAGGGCGAGGCGCAGCGGGCGGTGGATGTGCTGAACGGCGTGCCGGAGGGGGACAGGAGCGCGCGGCTCGATTTCATCCTGGGAGCGAGCTACGACGAGCTGCACAAGAGCAAGGAGGCTGCTAAGGCTTACAGGGCGGCGCTCGACGAGGATCCGGACAATCCGGACACGGAGCGCGCGCTGGCATCCGCCTTACTGGCGGATGGGCAGTTGGATGAGGCGCTGACCATCCTGAAGCAGGTGGTGGCGGCAGAGCCGGCCGATATCCAGAGCACGGTGCATATCTCCGAGATTCAGCGGCGGCAGGGTCACTATGATGAGGCGCTGGTGACGCTGAATAAGGCGAAGGAGTTGAACACCAACGCGGACAATCTGGAGCTCTCGTTTAACGAGGCGGTGCTGTACGACTCGTTGGGCAGGTACGATAAGGCGATTGAGACGCTGGAGAGCGTGCTGGCGGGAACGGCGCACGCGGACGGGAAGTATTCGGAGCCGGAGAAGAGTAACCGGGCGATCTTTCTAGACCGGCTGGGGATCGTCTATCGCGAGAAGGGCGACATGGCGAAGTCCGTGGATGCGTATAAGCAGATGATCGGCCTGGGCGGCGACTATGTGCTGCGCGGGTATGACGGAGAGATTGACACGTACCGCGACGCGCACCAGTGGAAGGAGGCGGTGGCGACGGCGGCGACGGCGGCGGGAGCGTTTCCGAAGGATCGCGGCGTGCAGCTGATGTATGCGTTTGAGCTGGCGGATACGGGACAGGTGGAGAAGGGGCTGACGCTGGCCACGGCACAGTTGAACGGCACGGCGACGGACCGCGATACGAACATCTCGATTGCAAATATCGACATACGGCTGCATCGGTCCGCGGATGCGATGGAGCATCTGGACAAGGCGGAGACGCAGGCAACCAAGCCCGAGGAGCATGGATATATCGACATGCTGCGGGCGACGATCCTGGACCACGACAAGAAGTACGACGAGGCGGAGGGCTACTACCGGAAGGCGCTGGCGATCGATCCGAACAATGCGACGGTGCTGAACGACCTGGCGTATATGCAGGCGGAGCGCGGGGTGCATCTGCCGGAGGCGCTGGCGATGATCCAGAAAGCGGTGACGCTGGACCCGCAGAATGGGGCGTTTCTGGACTCACTGGGCTGGGTGCAGTACAAGCTGGGGCAGTATGGGCCGGCGGAGGAGAATCTGCGGAAGGCGATCGACCGGACGGCGAGCGATCCGAGCATCCATGACCACCTGGGCGAGGTGTACGAGAAGGCCGGCAAGCTGCAGCTTGCGGTGGCGCAGTGGGAGCGATCGATGACGGAGTACGCGCACTCGCTGCCGGCGGATGCGGACCCGGCAGACGTGGCGAAGGTGAAGCACAAGCTGGATGAGGCGCGGACGAAGCTGGCGCGGAACGGCGCGGCGGCGAACAAGAAGTCGTAGAGGCTGCGTATAAACTACGGGGAATGCCCCTGTTGTTCAACACTTACGCTGTTCCGGACGATGCTCCGGGCGATCCGCTGCTGGCGCGGGATTATCCTGCGCCTCCGCATCCGACGCGGACGGCGTTCCAGCGGGATCGGGAGCGGATTGTGCAGGCGCGGGCGTTTCGCCGGCTGGCGGGGAAGACGCAGGTGTTTACGTCGCGGGCTTCGGATCACTTCCGCTCGCGGCTGACGCATACGATGGAGGTGGCGCAGATTGCGCGGGCGGTTGCCTCCGCGCTGGGGCTGAATGAGGATCTGGCGGAGACGCTGGCGCTGGTGCACGACATTGGCCATCCGCCGTTTGGGCATGCGGGGGAGCGCGCGCTCGACCAGTGTCTGCAGCGGCATGGGCTACGGTTCGACCACAACCTACATGCGCTGCGGATTACAGAGCACTTTGAGCAGCGGTATGCGGCGCATCGTGGGCTTAACTTAACGTTGGGGGTGCGCGAGGGGATCGTGAAGCACTCGCGGGATTACACAGCGGCGGCGCATCCGGAGCTGGCGGCTTATTTTCTGGACCAGTCGCCTCCGCTGGAGGCGCAGATCATCGATCTGGCGGATGAGATTGCGTATCTTACGGCTGATCTGGATGACGGGGTGGAGTCCGGGCTGCTGGAGATTGGGCATATCTGCTCGGATGTTGCGGTGCTGAGGCGATGCTATGCGCGCGTGGAGCGGGACCATGCCGGAGTAGAGCGGAAGTTTCTATTCAATGAGGCGCTGCAGTGGATGCAGAACTCGCTGACGGATGATCTGATCGAGAACACGCGAGCGAACCTGAGGGCGCATGGGTTGACGTCGTTGGCGAAGGTGCGGGCGTTTCCGCGGCGTGTGGCGACGTTCTCCGATACGGTGGAGGCGGAGCGGATGCAGGAGAAGCGCTTTTTGTACAACACGCTGTATACGTGTTCGGCGCTGGAGCTGGAGCATGAGAAGGCGGAAGAGGTGGTGACGGCGCTGTTCGAGTTCTGGGCGGAGCATCCGGCGGAGCTGCCGGAGGGGTATGTGGAGGAGATCGCGACGGAGGGGCTGCCGCGAGTGATCGCGGACTACATTGCGGGGATGACAGATGCGTACATTTTGCTGCAGTACGCCGAGGTGAAGCGGCATCCGAGGCTGTTTCGCGGATAGCTTTATAGTTGGGCGGAACTTTGGATACGATGCCAGCGGGAGTGGCAAATCTAAAGAAGTAGGAAGTTTCTTCTTGACTCAGGGAATAATTTACGCGATGCTGTTCCCAAAATGGCTCATGCGGGACGATGGTAGCTCGAACACCTTAACCGCTCGGCCTGAAATCGGAGCTGTGTCCGTGTCCAGGGTAACGATGGTCTTGATGGTATGTGCCGGGATGCTTCTGCTGGGTGCGGGAGTGTCCGGCTTTATGAGCGATGCGGAGGTCTCCTCGGCGCGCCTCGGTTCCGATTTTAATGATGCGCGGTACCACCGGTTTGATGATTACTCGATTGAGCGCGTGCAGCAGCAGTCGCGGCGCGAACAGATTGGGATGGAGGCTGTGGCGGGGGCTGGACTGATGATCTTGGGGATGGTCTTCTTTACGCCGAAGCGCAAGGCTCCTTTGAATGGCCATCTGAACGCGAAGATAAAGCCAATGGAGGAGCCGGCGACGCCGGTTGCGCCGCCCATGACGGCTCGCAAGCAGCCAGGCCCGCTGCCGGCTGAGATGATTCAGGAGCGGTACGCCTCGCGCCGGCGTAGGCCTCGGCCTGATAGCAGTCTGCATAGCCGGCCCCAGCGCGGAATGTAGTCTTCAGCGGCGGTTTACCAGGGGCGAGGCGGTGAGACGCGGCCGCGGCGGGTGTCTTTCCAGGCGCGGTTGATGAGGGCAAGCATGGTGAGGCTCTGGCGGGTGCGCTGTTTGCGCCAGGGATCGCGGCTGTAACGGTTGCGGAGGACAGCCATGCGGTAGAGGGCGCGCTCCAGAGCTCGGGCGACGTGGACGAGGCGGCCGTGGTGCTTGCGGTAGTACAGCAGCGTGCTGCGCATGCGCCAAAGGACGATCTGCGCAGCGTCCGGGTTGAAGCTGTGCGAGGTGACCTGGCGGGAGCTTTCGCCGCCGATGTGGGTGACGATGATGTCCGGCCAGTACCAGACCTTGAGGCCGGCGCGATTCAGGCGCAGGCAGAGGTCGACCTCTTCGTAGTAGAGGAAGAAGGCGGGATCGAAGAGACCGACCTTGCGCAGGGCCTCCGGACGGATGATGCTGAAGGCTCCGGGAACCCAGTCGACCTGGCTAGGGAGGTTGGCGTCGGCCCAGGTGCGGTCAAAGCGGCCAAAGAGGCGCGAATGGGGGAAGCGCGCCGCGAGACCGGTGAGGACAAAGGCGTCCGAGAGCAGGGAGTGAAAGCAGCGGGCAGAGGGCTGGGAGGAGCCGTCCGGCGAGATGAGGCGTGCGCCGCCGAGGGCGCAGTCCGGAGTCTCATCCATGTGGCGGATGGCGAGCGCGAGGGCGCCGTGGGCGAGAAAGGCGTCGGAGTTGAGCAGAACGAAGTAACGTCCGCGAGCCTGCTGGAGCGCGAGGTTGTTGGCGGCGCCGAAGCCGAGATTGACGCCGCTGCGGAGGAGGACAACGGAAGATTGAGCAGGGGGAAACTCCCGCTCGACCATCTCGGCGGAGCCATCCGAGGAGTGATTGTCGACGACGAGGATCTCGGCGTGGAGGTTCGCGGCTTCGGCGAGCACGGCGGTGAGGCATTGGCGCAGCAGATCGCGGGTGTTGAACGAGACGATGACGATCGAGACGTCGAGAACGGCGCCGGGGGCGGCCGACGGCACGGGATGATCCAGCACGGCTTCAGTCATTGGAGCCCTCCGGGCCCTCTTATGATTCGGTCGGGAGAGGCAGAAGCACGAGCCTTGAGGACAAGGTCTTCAAGGCTCATGGCAAGGTGTTCCTGGTTCAAAGGTAGATTGTAATCGGTGAGAATCCGTTGCCGGCCGGAGGCTCCGAGGCGCTTGCGCAAAGCGGGTTCAGCGGCGAGGGATGCGATGGCCTCGGCGAGGGCGGAGACATTGCCGGGCGCCACGAGAAGACCATCCTGGCCGGAGCGGATGAGCTCCGGAATGCCGGCGATGGCGGTGGAGACGCACGGAATGCCGAGCGACATGGCCTCCATGAGCGCGACGGGGATGCCTTCGGCGAAGCTGGCGAGAGCGAAGAGGTCTGCCTTGCGGAGGACGTCCAGCGTCTCCGGGTGCGAGAGGGCGGAGGTGAAGGTGACGATGGGCTGCAGGTTGTAGGCGGCAACGAAGGCTTCCAGGGATGCTTTCTCCGGGCCGGCGCCGATGAGGGTGGCATGGATGGGGATGCCGCGCTTGTGCAGGATGGCCAACGCCTGCAGCAGGATGAGGTGGCCCTTGGCGGCGACGAGGCGGCCGATGCAGACGAGCTCCAGGCGGCGCCGGCTTGGCGCTGTTCTCGGATCGGCGCGCAGCGAGTCCGAGGAGCGCATCGGGTCTGAGGAGCGCAAGGAAGGGCGCAGGATGGAGGGATCCACGCCGAGGCGGATGACCTTAAAGCGTGACCAGGAGGCGGGCGGCGAGAACTGGCAGAGCTGGCTGCGGCAGAAGTCGCTGATGCAGAGGACGAAGCTGGCCTGGGCGATCTTCTCCGGGAGGCGATAGGCTTCAATGTCGAGCAGCTCCTCCGGGCCATGGATGGTGAGCGAGTATGGGATGCGCCACGCGACAGAGGCGAGCATGCCGACGGACGCGACTGGGCCGCCGAAGTGCACATGCAGGTGATGCAGGTCGCGCTGTTTCATCCAGCGGCCGATGAGCAGGGCCTCCGCAAGATAAAAGAGCCAGTAGGCGCGTTGGCGGAGGGTCATCTGCTTCATGCGGGCGAGGAAGGCGAGGCCGCGGAAGACGGCGTCCGGATGAGCGAAGGCTATCGCGAGGACCTGAAAGGCGGAGGCGAGACTGCGGCCGTTCTTGATGTACCGAGTGCTGCGGCTTTCGCCGGCTTCAATGGGCGGGAGGCGCTCCAAGGGACGATCCGGACGGTTGATGGAGGCGGTCTCCAGGTGCAGGCCGCGAGCGCGCAGGCCGAGGACCTCCTTGAGGAAGAAGGTGTGGGAGATGGCCGGATACTGACTCAGCAGATAAGCGATCCGGAGCGGCTTCGCCTTTGCTTCGGGTGGCGCATTCCGTGCAGTCTGTACCGGCCCCGCGTAGCTTTCGTCGAGCGCTTTCAAAGTGATTTCAGTATACGAACGTGGTTAAGAAGAGAAACACCACTTGCGCTGGAAGGTTGTAACGCAAAGGCATCATTACGGGAGTTACCGGCGTGCGGTTAGGCTCGGCTCAGTAGAGTAGATGAGGTGAGGACCATGACGGTGAGTGCGTGGGATGGGGGGAAGAATCACTTCGACTTCCTGCGCCTGGCGCTGGCCGTGCTGGTGATCTTTTCGCACTGCTACCCGCTGGGGATGGGGAGCGAGGGTGCGGAGCCGGTTCTAAGGGCGACGCATGGGCAGATGACCGGCGGGGCAGTTGCTGTGGATCTGTTCTTCATCATGAGTGGGTTTTTGATCGCGGCAAGTGCGGAGCGATCGCATGGCGTGGGCGCGTTTATGAAGAAACGCGTGGCGAGAATCTATCCGGCATTTTGCGCGTGCGCGGTGCTGACGTTGGCGGTGGTGCTGCCGTTGAGCGGCGGACGGATCATGGCCGATGGAGGGGCGGCAAAGGCCGGAGACTTCGTGCTGCAGACGGCGCGTCTGCGGGAGTTTGACTATGCGGGAGCGTTTGCCGGAAATCCGTATGCGGGCGCGATCAATGGGTCGGTATGGTCGATCCAGTATGAGTTCTGGTGCTATGTGGGCGTGGCGGTGCTCGCTGTGACCGGGGTGTTGCGGCGGAGGAGGGT